>JAPDIY010000002.1 GCA_029259335.1 Archaeoglobi archaeon | reverse complement strand
GCTGGTTGGAGTCCGAAGTACATACCGAAAGTTGTAGTCCAGCAGATGAACAGTATTCTGAGCGACAAGGTGCTTTTCGGAACGGACTTCCCGCTCATGACATATCCAAGAGTCATAGAGGAACTTAAGCAACTCAACCTCAAGGAAAAAACCTACGAAAAGATGTTCTATCTGAATCCGAAAAAGCTCGGAATACTTGATTGATTTTTTGATTTTATTTTTCGATTCGCCTATTCAAGCTTATTTATAGTATCTGACATAACCAATTTAACCAATATCCAAAAACTTCTTAACCCACTTTTCTGCAAAGCTCATTCTCTGAGTTAGTTCATAAAAATTATTCGAGATAACTTCTCTGAGCTCATCCAATGTTTTAACAAAGAGAGGAGACAAAATTCTCTTTATAACCCTCCAGATCTGCTCAATTGGATTCAGATCGGGGGAGTAAGGAGGCAGGAAGACAAGAATTATGTTCAGCTTTTTTGCTTTACTCCTTGTTTTTCTTGCCAAATGTGATCTGAAGTTATCAAGAACAATGATAATGGGTTTATCTGGATTTCTTTCTCTTATCCTCTCCAGAAACTCACATACAGACTCCTTCTTAGAATTTTCTTTGAAATCTACCACACTCTCACCATTTATCGCATAGAAACCGAAAGTATTTGCTCTCATCTTTGTGGTGTTCTTCTTCACAGATGGTTTATTGAAAGACCAAAGCCTTTGAGTATTTGCGTTGAGTTGAGGCGAAGTTTCATCAAGAAAGCCTATGATGAAGTCATCCACCGTGTTCAAAACCTTTTCAAGTTTTTTTAAGGTCTTCTTCAGCATTCTCTGGTTTTCTGTAGTCCTTCTGGTATGGCTTAGCATACTTCATTCCAAATGATTTCAGTATTCTGCCGACATGCCTTATGCTGTATTCAACTCCAAACTTGTCTTTGATTAGTTCTTTTACCTCTTTTGTTGTCCAGTCATCTCTCTCCTTCAGAATTGCCTTCAACTCCTCCTTCTGCTCTTCGCTCAACTCTGAAGGTCTTCCTCCCGCATGATTCGGTTTTAAACCCTCCAATCCTTTCTCATTCCAGTTCTCAAGCCACACATAGCCTATGACTTTGCTTACTCCCACCTCTCTTGCTGCTTTTGGTACTGTGGCTCCTTTGTAGAGTTCTTTGATGAAGAAAAGTTTTCTGAGGACTTCAGAGCATATTTTTCTCTTTCGAATCTCTTCATTCAGTTCTTCTGGTGTTAACCATCTAACAACTTCTTTTCGGGTTTTCGTCCCATGCAGATAGTTTATTTCATTGGTTAAAAATGTTTTGTCTAATACTCTAAATTTTTCACCCCCTATTGATCTCCAATTTCTTCAGCTTCATCTTTAATTCATCGAAATATTTCAAGACTTATTGAAATTACTACCCGCATAGCTCTTCTTTCCCTTCTGGAATGATTAGTTGATTTAACTTTCTCTTTCTATCGTCCAACTTCCAGTAACAACGCCAAATCATAAACCGATCAGTTTTTATATTTCATTTACAACACACGAAACATGAAAACCATAACAATATCGGATGATGTTTATGAGAAGCTTGTCAGGATTAAAGGGAGCAAGAGCTTCAGTGCTGTTATAGACGAGCTGATAAAGAAAAACGTGGAAAAGAGGATTGAAATGCTGATAAAATCCGCCGAAAAAACTGGTTATGAGGATGAACTTGAGAGAATCTCAAAGGAAATCAGGAGGAGTTTCAAGGTGAGATTTTGAAAGTTGTGCTTGATACTTCATTTCTGATTGAACTCAGGAGAGGTAACAAGAAGGCTGTGAATGCTTTAGAAAAGCGAAAGACTGAGTGTGAGGATGTAATCGTCAGTTCACTCACAGTTTACGAGTTGCTTGCTGGAGCCAATTACGTGTGGAAGAAGCATGGTGATGCGAGGGAGATGATGGTGGTTGAGGACATGCTGAAATATCTGACAATGGTTCCGATTGATTTGGATGCTGCGAGGAAAGCTTCCAACGTGAACGCTGAGCTGATGCTTAGAGGCGTGAGTGTTCCGGATTTGGACGTTTTAATAGCTTGCAGTGCTGAAAATGCGGAGATTTTAACGTTTGACAAAGATTTTACACCGTTAAAGGATTTGGGATTTGAGATTGCGTTGTTGGATGGTGAGGATGAATTTTAATCGTGTGCTGGGATGACTGGATGAGATGTAAGCATTTTGCGGGTGTTACTTGAGATTTAAGTGGATATATTACATACTACCCCACATCTTAACTGCTTTCAACAAACGTGCAGAGGGCTAAAGCTTTTAAAAACTTGTACCAAAATTTTTCAAATAGTTTGACCTAGCTTAACATTAAGGTCATCCATAACTACACCCAGTTCAACCCTCTTCTCCACTTCCCCCGCAATAACGTCCGCCCAGTTCTCCTGCCTTTTGATCCTAACCCCCAGATATTTGCCCAAAGCCTTCAGAACGTTCTCGTTCCAGAAAAGCCCATGTAAATAAGTCCCCCAGCACATCCCGTCCTCGCTAACACACCCTTCATCCTCAAAAACCGGCCTCGCAGACTCCGTAACTCCTTTGTGTATTTCATATCCCCACACCTTCTGCCCTGCAATCCAGTCCAGAATCACCCCATCACCATTAACCCTCTTCACAACCTGAGCCGTCCTCTTCTCGTATTTCTCAAACCTCGTTACTGCGTCAAGTAAGCCCAGCCCCCTAACTCTCAGCTTACCATGCTCCACACCCATGTCAATCAGCTCTCTGCCCATCATCTGGTAACCACCACATATCCCGATAATTGGGATTTCTCCAGCTTTTTCAACTATTTCCTCGCCAAGCCTCGAATTTTTCAGCTCAACCAAATCCGCAATAGTATCCTTTGTCCCCGGAATTATCACAATCTCACATCCATCAAGCCCCGAATTCAGATTTAGAAATCTTGTGTATTCTCTCATAAATTCGAAATCCGTGAAGTTGGAAACCCTTGGCAGCCTTACAATGCCAACTGGCTGGAAGTTGTGGTTACCATTTTCCCACACCTCGATGTTCAGCGAATCCTCGGACGGAAAGCTGTATTCGAGGTAGGGCAAAACTCCCAGGACGGGAACACACGTCATCTCTTCAAGCTGCTTTATCCCACTGTAAAGTACGTCCTCTCTTCCTCTCAGCCGGTTTATAATGAATCCTTTTACCATTGCTCTGACATCATCCGGTAAAAGGGAGTAGGTTCCAAACAGGGATGCAAAAACTCCACCTCTATCAATATCTCCAACGATGATTATATCTGGCATCGCAAACCTCGCAATATGTATGTTTGCCAGATCCCTCTCGTAGAGGTTTATCTCGGCCATCCCTCCTGCTCCCTCAATGACAATGACCTCGTACTCTTCAGCAAGGCTGGTGTAAGCGTCCTCAACCACCTTTTTCAGCCATTCAACCTTGTTCCCGTAATAATTTCGCGAATCCACATCCCCAACAGCCTCACCCATAACCACAAGCTGCGAAATAAACTTCCCCTTCGGCTTCAGCAGTATTGGATTCATACGCTCATCAGGCTCTATGCCAGCGGCAAAGGCCTGATATGCTTGGGCTATTGCAATCTCCTTCCCGTTCTTGGTAACATAGGAATTGAGACTCATGTTCTGAGCCTTGAAAGGGGCCACATCATAGCCCCTTTTCGCAAGAATTCTACAAAGTGCAGCAGCTATCAGACTCTTCCCTGCGCTGCTTGTTGCACCTCCAACCATCAAGGATGGCATCGAAAAAAGTAAACCAAACTCAAAATAAGTTTGTCTGATGTAAGGTAAGTGAATAAAATCAGACTTTGCCCTTCAGCAGTTCTCTGCCTTTCTCAACCACGATTTTCGTTGGTGTTGGCATCTTCATCGCTGCCCTTCTCAACGCCTCCTTTGCAATCTCAAAATGCTCTGGCTTGACCCAGATGGACATAATCTTCGTGCCAGGCTTAACTCTCGCGGCCCTACCCACCGGTTTGCCAAATGCTGCTCTCATTCCCTGAGAAATTCTGTCAGCTCCAGCACCAACAGCCATCTTGTGCTCCCTCAGAATGTGGTGGGGGAAGATGCGGAGCTTCAGTTTGTAGTTGCTGCTTCCAGCAGTTCTCGCAACGTACTTGTTAGCAACAACTCTTGCTGCCTCAAGAGCGTTCTCTCTTATCTGCACCGCTTCCTTAGCAACAAGTGTGACCATGACGGGGAAGTCGGCACTCTTGTTCCCCATGTCGAACATCCTGACTCTCGTTCCCGGAACGCCATCTATATACTCAATCCTTGTATAAGGTCTTTCAAGCCTCCTCCACATCCTCGCTGGTTTTCTTGCCATGCTCCACCCCACTTCGTTATGTCAAATAAACCTTTCCATTATCTTTCCGAAAGGGGAACAAACTTCCTCTCTATTTCTCCCACATACTTCGCTCTTGGCCTTATCAGCCTGTTATTCTCGTACTGCTCGATCACATGAGCTGTCCAGCCCGTGATTCTCCCCATTGCAAAGATGTTGATAAACAGATCATCCGGAATTCCAAGATTGGCATAAACGCTCGCTGAGTAGAAGTCGACATTTGGCAGTAATTTCTTGTGCTTGTACGCTGCTTTGGCAATTGCTTCGCTTATTTCAAACCATCTCGATGTTCCCTCTGCCGCAAGCTTTTTGGCAAGTTTCTTCAGCAATTCTGCCCTCGGATCGATAATCCCTCTGTAAACCCTGTGTCCGAAGCCCATTATCCTCTCCCCCTTCTCTATCTTTTTCAGTACGTACTCCTCGGCCCTTCTCGGCGATGCCACTTCCCTCAGCATTTTCATAACTTCCTGTGCTGCCCCACCATGCAGCGGACCCATCAGAGTTCCCGTTGCTGCAACGATGCACGCATACATATCTGCAAGCGTTGATGCTGCAATTCTTGCCGCAAATGTCGAGGCGTTGAGTTCATGCTCAGCGTGAAGAATCAGATCCATATCAAGCGCCCTTTCAGCCGTCCTGCTCGGCTCTTCACCGGTGAGCATGTACAGAAAATTGGCAGCATGGCCCAGCTCAAGAGTTGGAGGTATTATATTTCTCCCGGTTCTTATCCTCTGATAGTATGCAATTATCGTCGGGAATTTTGCGATTAAGTTCTTTGCTTTGTTGAAGTTCTCCTCTCTTGTTTTGATATCTATTTTCTTATCGAGCGAACCGAGGTAGCTTGTTGAGGTTCTCAAGACCACCATTGGATGGGTGTAGGGGGGTAAATGCGTCAGCAGCCCTATTATCTGCGGTGGCAGTTCCCTTCTTTCCGCAAGTTCAATTTTGAAATCCTGAAGTTCATACTTTTTCGGTAGCTCACCGTAAAGAAGTAAGTAAGCCACCTCTTCATAACTGGACTTTCTCGCCAGATCTCTTATATCGTAACCTCTGTATTCGAGAATACCCCTTCCATCAACAAGCTCGATTCTGGATATTTTCGTTTCGCATGCAACAACATCTTCCAGTCCTCCTCTCATTTCAAACACCCCTTCTGCCATAAACCTCAAGTACCATGCCGGAGACAACTATTGGCCTTTCAGCCGTCGCAACCTCAATTGCATTGTCCAGCTTCCACTCCTTCTCAGCGTATATCGTCAGCAGAGGGTCTCCGGCTTTTACAACCTCTCCCCTTTTCTTATGTACGTAAACTCCAGCTCCTTTATCCTTTGGTGCTCCAGCCGTTCTTGCAATTTCATTCAGAACGGCAACATCAATCTCCCTCACATACCCGTCCTTTGCAGCTTCAAGAGTGTAGGTCTTATCCCCAATAGGAATGTCATCAGCCCTAACGTTCTCATCCCCTCCCTGTGCAGCCACTATTTCTCTGAACTTTTCGAGGGTCTTGCCATTCTCGAATATCTTTCTCGCATGCATATAGCCGTTTGTTGCTACACCAGTCATCTCGAACAGTATTCCTGCTATTCCGAGTGATTTTTCAACCAAATCGCCCCATTTTCTTTCCTCCATAGCTTTTAAAACCTCTCTGGCTTCAAGAGCTGGTCCTATTGCATTGCCTAAGGGCTGACTTCCATCACTGAGAGTTGCAGCGACCTTGAGGTTCAGCTTCCTCCCGATTTCCATGAAAGAGCTGGCAAAACTCCTTCCCAGATCGATATTCTCTATTTTAGCCCCTCTACCAATGGGAATGTCAATTGCTATGAATTTTGCCCCACCTCCGAGCTTTTTAGCAAGCAAGCTCGCCATTAAATGTGGTTTCGGGCTAATTTCAAGCTGGTACTCTACTCTTATTATCTGCTCATCCGCGGGAGCTATTCCTGCAGCGGCATTCCAAGCTATAACCCCTCCAACCCTTTCGGTTATTTCCTTTATCTCATCAACACTCAGATTTACATCTGCCAGAACCTCCATTGTATCAGCAGTACCGCTGGCTGAGGTTATGGCTCTGCTCGCCGTTTTTGGTATTAAAAGTCCTGCTGCTGCTACGGTAGGAACGGTGATCATCGAATATCTGTTGCCCGGTACACCGCCGATGCTGTGAGTGTCAACAACACTCCCTCTGTCAAAACTCACCCTCTCTCCATTTTCAACCATCGCCTCTACCATCCACTGCACTTCGTCATCCTGCATCCCGACAATCTCGTTGGCGAGAATAAAGGCTGCCATCTCAATATCGCTCAAAATGCCATCTGAGATATCCTTTATAATCTGTCCGATTTCGATTCTCTCATATCTATGGCCGTCAAGTTTCTTTCGAATATACTCAACAGATTTTGGTCTCGCAAAGGGGACGATCTCAACCTCGCATCTTTCTTCAATACTACACCTTTCAGCAGTGAAACTGCACACTCCCGCTTCTCCGGGATTCACAAATTCCGTGGCGATTTCGACCTCAGCTACGAAAGACCTTCTATCTACGGTTACCTTGACCCTATCTCCGGGCAGTAAGCCGAGTTCGGCGGCATCATCATGACTCAGTACGACCGCTACCCTTTCTGTCCTGAGCGGTAGTACTTTTGCCTTAAACTTCATCAGCAGTGAAAGAATCTGCAGAAATATTAACTTTTTCCAAGTTAATTTAAAAAAAGTATAAAATTATATACGGCTAAAAATATCCTCCTAGAGTGACTCTCAGCCCCTTCTTCTCAAGGAATTCCGCAAATTCCGTGGCCGTATTCTTAGCTTTTTCAGCCATTTTTGGCATCTCCAGCATGTACTCTCTGCCCAGCCATCTGTACTTGTCTCTTGCGAGGGAATGATACGGTAGAATATCCACTCTATCCACTCCTACATTTTCCAGTATTCTAAAATAACATTCAAAATCTCCTTCTTCAAAATTATATCCCGGAACAACCGGTATTCTAACAATAACCTCCATTCCAGCATCAACAAGCTTCCTGAGGTTTGAGAGGATGAGTTCATTTCCGGCTCCGCACATTTCTCTGTGTCTATCGCTCCTGCAATCTTTCAGATCGTAGAGAAAGAAGTCCACGAAAGGCAGCGTTTTTTCCATTACTTCCCAGTTCGCGTAACCAGAAGTGTCAACAGCGGTGCTTATTCCTCTGCTCTTGCAGGCTTTCAGCAGAGAAAGGAGAAAGTCAGGCTGGAAATAAGGCTCACCGCCGGAAAAGGTTACGCCACCACCTGAGCTCTCATAAAACACCCTGTCCTTCTCAACGACGGAGATAACATCGTCGACTGTGACATCCATCCCGAACAGTTCCAGTGCTCCTCCTCTGCATACCTCAACGCACTTTCCGCAGCCATCACATCGCTCCCTGTCTATATCCATCTCATCGTTCCCCACCGTAATCGCTCCCCTCTCGCAGGCTTCAACGCATTCGTAGCATGAGAGGCATTTTTCAGCCTTGTAGCATATCTCCCTCTCAAACTTCTGCGACTCAGGATTGTGGCACCAGATACACCTCAGAGGGCAGCCCTTGAAGAAAACCGTCGTCCTTATACCGTAGCCATCGTGGATCGAGAACCTCTGTATCCTGAATATCCTGCCCTTCATATCCTGCACGAAATCCTGCGAATTATTTCATTCTGCACAGGCTTTGAGAGTTCCACGAAATAGGCACTCCAGCCAGCAACTCTCACGAGAAGCCACCTGTATTTCTCCGGCTCCTCCTGCGCTTTTCTTAGAACATCGGCTTTCAGGATGTTGAATTGAATGTGCATGCAGCCCAGATCCATGAAGCCCTTAATCAGGGCTTTCACAACCTCAACACCTTTCGGCCCAAGAACATCATCACTCAGGTTTACTGTTAGCGAAGCACCGTTGGGCAGCTTCGCATAATTTATTTTCGATGCTGACTTTATCACGGCGGTAACACCTTCCCTGTCTTTCCCAGTTGATGGGCTAACACCGGGATTCAAAGCTTCACCACTTTTCCGGCCGGACGGTAAGGCGGGGGTGAAGAACCCAAATCCCACGTTGGTGGTCATCGGGTAGCATCCTGCAGCGAAATGTCCTCCTCTGAAGTTTCTGTATCTGTTCACTTCATCACTGTAATATTCGAGAACCATTCTCGTGTATTCATCTGCCTCACCGTCATCGTTACCGTACTTTGGACTTTCGTTCAGGATTCTGTAAAGCTCCTCATAGTCAATGAAGTTTCTCTTGCAAGCCTCGATTATCTCATCCATCGAGTATCCGGCTTCCAAAGCCCTTTCAATCGCCGCAAACGAGTCGCCCACATCAGCAACACCAACAGCCTGTATTCCCGTGAAGTTGTATCTCGCTCCACCCCTCGTCACATCCCTACCAGCGTCAAAGCAGTCTTCGATACAGAGCGACAGAAGAGGTGTGGGTTTAACTTCCGCATTGGCGTAACCGAGAACGTTGCACCCCTTGACGACGAGCCCTATGATGTGGGAAAGCTGCTTCCTGAAGTTTTCAATCAGTTCTCCGAGAGTTTTAGGCTTTTCAGTCCTGACACCAAACTCGTAATCGAGCTGCATGTCTCTTCCTTCATTCATGGCATATTCCAGAGCTTTGGTGACGTTTATGAGCGCAGCATCGCTTGATGTGAAGCTGTTGCCGAAAGGTGCAATTTCCACACAGCCAACCGTGGTGTAGTTCCACGCATCTTCATCGCTTACCCCAGCCATTCTGAGAGCCTCAACCGCAACATCGTCATGGAACAGAGCCACAGCATTACATCCTGAAGCTATTACCTCAGCAAGCCTGTTCAGGAAATCCTCAGGCATCCTTTTGCTGATCCTCACGTGCACATTTGGCTGCCTCAGCCTCAATCTGTCCGTAACTTCAAGCATGAGATACGTCAGATCGTTGGTGGCATCTCTTCCGTAAATATCGCATCCACCGATCGTCAGAGCCTGATTGGTCGTCTGACCGCTGAAGAACTGCTCAAGCAAGGAGTCGAATGGTGGGACAATCTCGTTAGTCTTCACCCAGAGATTCGCAAGAATTTCAAACGCTCGCTCTTTATCAATCTTCCCTTCCTTCAGATCCTTGTAGTAGTATGGAAAGAGGTACTGGTCAATCCTACCCATCGAAATAGCTTGCTCGTAATTCTCCTGATGTAGAGCAGATTGCACAAGCCACAGAAACTGCACAGCCTCCCAGAAACTTTCTGGCTTTTCAGCCGGAACCTTTCTGCAGATCTCCGCCATCTTTAAAAGCTCCTCCTTTCTCGCCTCATCGTCAACCTCCTCAGCGAGTTTTTCCGCAAGCTCTGCGTATCTCCTCCCGTAGTTAATCATTGCCTCCGAAACTATTCTTGCTGCCTGATAGAAGGCATATTTGTCTCCCTCATAAGCCCCATTCTCCTCAAGCTCCTTCAGTCTCCTCTCGCTCTCTTCCAGAAACCACCTGAATCCCCTCCTCATCAGGTAGGGATAGTTTATCGCTACATGGGATATTCCCGCCAGTTCTGTCAGAACGAAGACCGAGCCCGTGTAAAGAATGCTCATTACATCGGGCATTAATGGATACGCAAAGGCTTCAATCGTTCTCTTCTGCCAGTAGGGAGCTATCTCCTCCTTGAGAATCCTTGCATCCTCCTCGTCAACAAGCAACCTGTTGGTCTCTCTCGTGGGCAGGGAATCAAGTTCATTTATGAGCCTCAACCCTACACCTTCAGGGAAAACAATCGCTCCGGGAGGGTTCGGAAGCATGGTTCCAGCAATAAGCTCGCCGTCGAGAATCTGAATCGGAATATTCTCCAGAACATTCTTCAGAGCTTTTGCATGTCTTATAATCATTGCCTCTCCTTCAGTCTGCTTCATTGAGTCTGTGTAGAGCTTGGCTCTTTCGATGCTGAGTCTTGCAGGCTTGGTCACGTTTTTAACGAGTTTTTCAATTCTGTCCATGTCCAGGTGTTAATGATCAATTTACTTAAATTTTTCAAAAAACGTTTTTAAGTTGGAGACTATCTAACAATATGAACATTCTGGAAATAGCGGAAAATCTGTATCTGATTGATCTACCCCAAAAAATTGAGGGGTTTAGGAAGTTTATAAGCTCATGGGTAATTAAAGATGAGAACAAAGCGGTTTTGGTTGATGTTGGACCTGCTTCAACGATTCCAAAACTCCTTGAGTCTCTTAAATATCTCGAAATTGAGCATGTGGAATATATCCTTCTCACACACATCCATCTCGACCATGGTGGTGGAATAGCAGAGATACTCAAAAAATTTCCCGAATCAAAGGTTGTTGTTCACGAAAAGGGGGTTAGACATCTCCTGAATCCGGAAAAGCTCTGGGAAGCTTCAAAAGTAGCTCTTGGTGACATAGCTGAGGTTTACGGCAAACCTGAGGGGATAGGTGAGGAAAGGGTGCACAACGACAGGGTGGAGTTTGCTGGAGAAGAGATTGAGATTGTAGAGACACCGGGGCATGCAGCCCACCATCAGAGCTATGTTTTCGGTGAATTCCTTTTTATCGGCGAAGCTGCTGGAGTTCACATGCCGCTCAAGAATGACTACTACCTCCGCCCTGCAACACCGAGGAAGTTCATCTTTGAAATTGCATACAATTCTCTTGAGAAGCTGAAGGAACTCGGAAGCAGAAGGGTTTGCTTTGCCCACTTCGGGTTTAAAAGGGATAGCATAGAGATTATCGAGAAAGCGATGAAACAGTTGAGGCTGTGGGTTGACACGATATATGACATTGCGTGCAGGAGAGATTTTGAAGGAGAGGAGCAGATACTCAGGCAGGCAAGAGAGGAACTGCTTGAAAAAGACAGGAGGTTTTCAAGATACTATCTGCTTGACGAGGACATCAAGAAGAGAGAAGATTTCTTTATAGACAACTCACTGCGTGGTATTCTCGATTACGTTTTCACGAATTACTGCGAGCCCTAATTTTTTATACATCCAAGCAATTCAGAATACGTGGAGGCAAGAGACTGGGCGGAAGTTATACTTGGGCTGAGAAGAGAAGTTTTTAAGATCGTCGTAATCATAATTGCAGTCAGCTCTATCTTTTTTACTTTCGGAGCGAATTTGGTTATCGGAAAAATACTCAGCGATCTTTTTCCTGCCGAGATGGTATTTGAAAACAGAGAGAAGATACTAGAGATGACTGAAGAACTCAAGAACATAACGAGCACGCTTGAAAACTACGCTTACCATCCTTCCGAGGTAAATCGCAGTCTCGCATTTGAAGCTTCAAAAAGGCTTGTAAGGGTTGCGATGGAACTGACATCGTCCCCAATCCTTATATCTCCTCTTGAAGGTCTCCTGCTCAATCTTAAAATATCTCTTGCTGTCGGAATAGCTGCAGCACTGCCCTATATTTTATATCTAATTTTGAAGACGCTGAGGTCTCGCGGGATTATGCAGGATGTAGCAATCAAAAAAACCACAGCTTTCAAGTACATCCTCGCCTCCCTTATTCTCTTTGCAATGGGTGTAGTTTATGGATACAATATGATGAAACTCTTCATACGCTTCTTGTATACCATGGCAGTTGCTCAGGGTGCTGTTCCCTTGTACAGCCTTTCAGAGTTCGTGAACTTCGTGGCCTTGATGCTCGTCCTCTTCGGCCTCGTCTTTGAACTTCCCGTTGTGATGTTCTTCCTCGTCAGAAATGGGATTGTGCAGTACGAGACCTTGGCTTACTACAGAAGGCACATCTACGTTGCCTTCTTTGTTATTGGAGCCATAACCACACCACCCGACGTTTTCACACAACTGATGGTTGCCGTGCCGATGGTGGCGTTCTTTGAGATCAGCCTGCTCTTCGTCAGGTTTTTCGGCAGGAAGAAGTCTGATACGGCTGAGCTTCTTACCGACAACCGTTAGAAACTCAGGCGGCACATTGTCGGCCGTATAAACTCTCCCTTTTTTCCTTATCTCAATTCCACTTCTCATCGCCCTCTCAGCATCGATCTCGATCAGAACCGGATTTTTAGAGTGCCTTTTACCAACTTCAATTGCCTCTTCAGGCGTTGCACACATATGCACTTCTCTCCGTCTCATCGGCAGCAAACCTCTCTCCACGATAGACTCAACGTTTTTGGGGGAGGTTGCGTGGTAGAGCTTTGCCGGAATCTCTCTGCTTTCACTCCATGCGGTATTCACTGCAATGCTGTGCCCGTATTTCGCCCTGATTTTGCCATTTCTAATCTCAAACCTTCCTTTTTTGTCAAAATTTACAATTAGCTCAAGCTGCCTTTTCCCAATTCCGTACCTCTCTTTCAAAACTCTCAAAACATCCTCAACTCTTGCCCACCCATCCCCATCAATGTCGATCCCAAAATCTTTACCGAAGTGCCTTAAAATCCCGCTCAGAAACTTACTTATCTTTATCCTATCCTCCGAGCTTAGCAGAACTTTGCCCTTTCCGCATGCGCATCTGTCCTCGAATTCACCACAGTTTTTGCATACACCGAGATCCACATGGTTAAATCGAACCCTAATGAAATTAGCCTTTTTGACTGAAAAGTTTATAGCACCATCAACATGAGTACTCTGGCATGCGACACGGATTTCTGGGAGGAACTGCTGTTGCAACGTCAGCATTGCTTATGAGCACAGTTTCAATCTTTGTAAGAAATCTTGAAGGAGATGCTCTCACAATTACCTTTCTGAGATTTTCCTCCGCTTTTCTAATTATCGCCTTTCTCTGCCTGCTTAACAAGGAGATACCAAAAATAGATAGAACGCTCTTTTCTCTTGCTGTATTCAACCTTCTGACAGTTGTAAGCTATATCTCAGCCATCCAGAATCTGGAGGTCGCAACAGCCGCTCTGCTACTCTACATGGCTCCCGTATATGTAATTCCCCTTTCAATACTTATGGGCGAGAAAGTTGAAGCGAAAACCCTTGTAGCGGTGCCGCTGGGCATTGGTGGTCTTTATCTGATGCTCACACCCTATGCCCAGATAAACTTTGGACTTGTTTTTGGCATTTTTTCTGGCATCAGCTATGCTCTCGTCTTTATTCTTTCAAAGGAAGCAAGAAAATATCATTCCCCGCTCCAAATTACATTTCTCAACCTTGGCTTTGGCTCTCTGGTACTCTTCCCCTACTTTCTGCTTTTCGGTTCGATTTCCAGCATTTGGTGGGTCGTAGGCCTTGGGACGATACCTACTGCAATCCCCTTTACTTTGTTTGCGTATGGTATAAAGTACGTGAAAGTTCAGAGAGCACCGATTTTGGCATTGGTAGAGCCCCTTTCAGCTTCTATCATCGGTTACATGTACTTTGGTGAAGTTCTGGCAGTGAAGCAGGTTATCGGAGCAGCGATGATACTTGTGAGTGTATTCATAGCATGGAGGGAGTGAAACACCATAAATATCTCGAAACAGTTATAAGTTCAAAATCATAAACCAAAAAGAGTGATTGAAAACTGGCCGGAATACCAGATTTTCGAGAAAAACCTGATGAAATTTGTTGAAGTAGTTGAGTCTACACCTAAAATAAAGAAGGCTTTATCTTACGCCATTACAGCTGGCGGTAAGCGAAGCAGACCCCTGATAGTACTTTTGAGTGGGAAGATGTGTGGTGGTAATTACAATAACGTTATGGATCTTGCAATCTCTGTGGAACTGATTCATACGGCAAGCCTTGTTCATGACGATGTGATTGACAGGGCAGAGAAAAGAAGGAGAAAAGAGGCATTGCACAAAAAATATGACATATCGCTGGCAATAGTTCTTGGGGACTGGCTGATATCGAAATCTGTTGAACTGACATCAAAATATGGCGAGGAGATAATAAGAGATTTCTCCAGTGTCGGTATGATGATGTCAGAGGGAGAAGTGCTGGATGTATATAGTGTTAGAGAACCATTTGATGAGAAAGACTATTTTGAGTGTATAGAGAAAAAGACTGCTGCTCTATTCGCATATTCGGCAAGAAGTGCCTGCAAGATAGTTTGCAATGATAAAAAAGCAGCGGAGAAGCTTTTCGACTACGGCCTGAACTTGGGTTTGGCGTATCAGATTGTTGACGACCTGCTCGAGTATATGAAAATAATAGAAGATAAATATTCGGTTTTCGAGTCTAGAACTCTGCCCCAGATTTACGAGGAGAAATACGGGAAAGATGAGGTAATTCCAAAGGTTCTGGAAAGAATGAATGGTTTTGCCAAAAAAAGCCTGAGTTCTCTTGACTACTTCGACGATTGTGAGGAGAAAGAAAAACTTGCGAAGATTGTGAACTTCATGACGTACGATATGGTGAAGAAGCACTCAGAGAAAAAGATCATTTTCTGAGCTTTTTGAACAACTTCTCGTTGTTCTCAAGCACCCTTTTCCAGTCCTCAATTCCTGCCCCTCTCAAGACTTTTTCAGCCATCTTGTCGTTTATTATATCTGCCGGCGAATGCGTATCGGTGTTTATCACGAGGTCGAATCCGAATTCGATTGCAAGTCTGGCAACATGGCCGTTGGTTAAGCAGTGTCCTCTTCTGGATGTTATTTCGATGTGGATGTCATTTTCTCTAGCCATCTCAGCCTCTTTCTCAGTCATCAATCCCGGATGCGCGAGAACCGTTACCTCTTCATTCAATGCTGCTGAGTTTGTACCTTCTATAACTGGCTCTGCAATGGTCTCTCCGTGTACAACAACTATCTCCGCTCCTTCCCTCCATGCAAGCTCAACTGCTCTACCTATCAGTTCTGGCGGAACGTGGGTGATTTCAACACCGACAAGAAACTTGGCATCGTAAAAGTCCAAAAATGCCCTCAGCTTTTCAAGTTTTGACAGGATATCCGATATATTCGAAAAGTCTGCGTGGTCTGTTATTGCAAAACCTTCATTACCTGCAGCCGACATTCTCCTTGCGATTTCGGACGGTATCAGTTCTCCATCGCTGAACACGGTATGGACGTGCAAATCGAACATGCAAAAATGTTAAATAAGGAGCTAATAAGCTTTTAGTGTGAAGGGATTGAGGAGGCTCGTGCTCGATGTGTTAAAGCCACATGAGCCGCAGACAACTTTTTTTGCTTTAAAGCTAAGTGAGCTTGAAAATGTTGATGGAGTCAACATACACCTTTCAGAAATAGATCAGGCGACCGAGTCCATAAAGATAACAATTCTCGGAGATGACTTGGATTACGATGAGATAAAGAGAGTCATCGAGGATTTGGGAGGAGTTATCCACAGCATAGATGAAGTTGTTGCGGGGAAGATTATAGTCGAATCTGTGAGAACTGAGCAGGACTGATTGTGCATCATACAGCGATTTAACTTTCATAAGAATTCAACGTAACTAGCATATTTGTTCAAATTTTGCGAAAATTTTAAATTTAATAAAGTTAATTACTTACAATTTAAAAAAGGTGTTGGTTATGTACAGACCAACAAGAAGGGAATTTCTGAAAATTGTTGGTGCTGGAGCTGCGTGGATGATGCTGGGTGGTTGTGCACAGCCACCGCAGCCAACCACAACTACACCAACGCCCAAACCCAGTGTTACAAAAGAGCTAAAACTCGGATATATTGCTTTTAGAGCAGGTCCAGCAGCCGCTTTTGGAGAGCCCGCGCATCATGCTGCCGATTACCTTGCTGAGCAGTTTAATGCGGCAGGTGGAATTGCCGGGGCCAAGATAAAGGTCATACACGAAGATCAGGGAGCAAGCCCGTCGGATACCGTTGAGAAAGCGAAGAAACTCTGTCTTCAGGATAACGTTGATGTCGTGACTGGTATTCCCGGCACAAATCACAGCTTGGCAGTAGCACCAGTTTGCGACGAGAACAGCACGTTCTTCCTCCAGTGTCAGGCGAGAGCTGAATATGGCACTTGGAAAGACCCAGAAGATCCTTCAAGGGGTGTATTCGATTGGGTATTTCATACAGCCAACTCAACTGCATCGCACGCAATACAGGCAGCATACATCGTTAAGGAACTGTTTCCGGAAACAGAAACGATCGCCCAAATTCATCCTGACTACGCATACGGATACGATAACTACGACTACTTTACGTCTGCAATAAAGAAGCTCATGCCAGATGTGGAACTGCTTGACCCTCTGTATCCGAAGATATTCTCGCCCGACTACACCCCGTACATAACCGAGCTCGTGAACATGAAGCCCGATTACATCTTCACGAGCTTGTGGGGAACGGATTTTACGAGATTTGTTGACCAGCTCATCCCCTACGGCCTGCTTAAGGGCACGGGCGGAAACGCGATCCTCGGAGGATACTGGGATTTCTATCCCGCTATAGGCAGGGAGATACCTGTTTACGGGCATACACAGCAAGGTAATCAGGGATTGACGCAATATGAGGAGTATCGTAAAATACTCCTCTGGCACTACCAGCAGTATGGCTACACCCAGTCTGGTGCTATTGCTGACATAATCTCTGCATTTTACACGCTGAAGGCTGCAGTTGAGAAGGCATATGAGGAAAAGGGAGAATTTCCAACGAGAGATGAGATAAGAGATGCTATGGAGAATCTGGACAAAATTCAGACCCCGATGGGTGAAGGGATGATGAGGGGAGAAGATCACAGAGTTCTCTGGCCTGTGGAATGTGGAGTTGTTGCCAAAGATACACTCGGCTACTATCCGGAAGATCCCATAGCCTACATCTACGATCCCAATAAAAAACTCATTCTTCCGCCTGAAAAGCATGAACCGCCTGCCTTCATGAAAGGCACTGACTGGGTGGCAACGTGGTAAGATGATCCCCCAGATTATTAACGGTTTAATTTTTGCTTCCATTCTTTTTTTGGTAGCAACTGGGCTAACGATAATATTCGGGATTCTCAGAGTCGTCAACTTCTCTCATGGAAGCTTCTATCTCCTTGGAGTGTATATCGCCTACTCCATCACAAGACTCTCCCACGATCCCGTACTCTACCTTGCATCACCTTTCATAGCAGGAACTATAGTTGGTGGCGTCGGGATGGCCTTCGAGAGGGGATTGCTGAGTAGAGTTTACGGCAGAGGTGAGCTTTTCGAGCTTTTAATGACATACGGAATGATATTCGTCTTCATTGATGTCTTCAGAATAGGGTGGGGAACAATGCCGATCTCTGATCCAACAATAACCTTCATGCTCGGTACGGTGTCAATCGCTGGCTACACCATGCCTCTCTACAATATCTATCTAATAAGCATTGCCGCTGTTCTTGCTGTAGTTCTCTGGTTTTTGCTCTTCAAAACAAACGTCGGCATGGTGATTAGAGCAACATCCTTTGACAGGGAAGTTACTAGCTCATTTGGCGTTAATGTTAACAGAGTGTATGCCCTTACTTTCTTCTTGGGATGCTTCCTCGCTGGATTCGGTGGGGGACTGATGCTTCCGATAACAGGGGCTTGGATTGGGTTGGATATAGATATGCTCATAATAGGGCTCGTTGTGGTTGTTGTTGGTGGATTGGGAAGTATAAAAGGCGCTCTAGCTGCTTCCCTTCTTATAGGCCTTGTTAGATCGTTTGGAATCTCGATGTTTCCGGCTGTAGAACTTGCAATCGTTTATGTAATCATGATTGCTGTGCTAATTGTTAAACCGAGCGGCCTTTTCGGAGGTGTAGAGCATTGAGAGATTACAGAATAGTGTATCTTGCAGCGGCCGTGCTTCTATTTCTTGTCCCCATCACTGGAGAGTATGCAACGTATCTCACAGGACTTGCACTCCTATTCGGCGTTGCAGCTTTGGCGTTAAACGTTCTACTCGGCTACACTGGGTTACTGTCCTTCGGTAACGCACTGTTCTTCGGATGCGGAGCCTACACGGTCGGGCTGCTGATAAAGCATTTCGATATAACAGCTATAGAAATCTTGTTTCCGGCGAGCATAGCAGCATCGTTTGTAGTAGCTGTGCTTGTTGGTTTTATATGCGTCCGTCACACAAGAATATACTTCACAATGCTCACAATCGCCTTAGCGTCCCTCTTCTACGCTCTCGCTCATAAGCTGAGACCTATAACGGGGGGAGATGACGGGATAAGGGTATATGAGACCTACATTTTCGGCCACGAAATAACTTCTATCATCGAATTCTACTACGTCGTTTTAATCTTCTTCATTGCAAGCATTCTGATCCTTCGGATCATTCTCAAATCCCCTTTTGGTTTAACTCTTCAGGCAATAAGGGACAGTGAGCTGAGAGCAAGATTTGCGGGGATATCCATAATGAAGTATAGACTGGGTGCCTTCATAGTCTCAGGCGTATTTACAGGGATGTCTGGAGCCTTATACGCCCTTTTCCTTGGACAGATATCCCCTGACGATGTACTTGGCTTGACGAGATCAGGAGAATTCGTTGCAATGACGATCTTGGGAGGTTTTACAAGTTTTGTTGGCCCTATTGTCGGGGCTTTCGTATTCACGTACCTTAAAGCCTTTGTTTCGTCAGTTGCGCTTTACTGGTATATGGTTGCGGGAATTATCATAGTCGGAATTGTGCTTTTCGTTCCTATGGGCATTATGGGGGAGGTTGAAAGGAGAATAAGGGGGTTCTGATACAATGGAGCTGCTTAAGACTGAAAGGCTGAAGAAGTACTTCGGAGAAGTTCATGCAGTTGATAACGTCTCTCTTGAAATAGGCCAGAGCGAGTTCATATCTATTGTTGGACCGAACGGAAGCGGAAAGACCACTCTTGTTAACCTGATCTCTGGGGCTCTGATGCCCGATACAGGTGTGATATACTTCGAGGGCAAGGACATCACGAAGCTTCCAGCCCACAAACGTGTAAAGCTCGGCATAGGCAGAAGTTTTCAGATCCCGATGGTTTACGAGTTTCTTAGCTCTCTTGACAATGTCCTTGTTTCAATTCTCTCAAGAGACGGATATTCGAGTGTTTTCTACAGAACCGTTGACAGATTGGGAGAGGCAAGAAAGGAGGCGTTTGAACTTCTTGAGAGGTTCTCCATACCACTGAGACTGGTTGCTGAACTTCCACATGGGCACAGGAAGTTACTCGATGTTGCTATGGCACTCGCTTTACAGCCCAAACTCGTCCTTCTTGATGAGCCGACATCTGGAATAAGTTTGGAGGAGAGAGATCAGGTTATGGGTACCATTGCTGACGTTTTGAAGGAAAAAAAGGTTGCTGCAGTGATAGTTGAGCATGATATGGACATAGTTGCTGAATACTCAGACAGGATACTGGTTATGCATGAAGGGAAGATACTGAAGGAGGGGGGAAAGGAGATTCTTGAAGATGAGGAAGTAAGGAAGGTTTTGATAGGTGAGTAGAATGCTGAAGGTTGAGAGCATCAATGTTAACTTGGCAAAGGTTCAGGTTCTGAGGAATCTGTCGCTTGAAGTTGATGAAGGAGAGATAGTCTGTCTTGTTGGACCAAATGGAGCGGGAAAAACGACGACGATAAGGAGTATAATGGGCATATTGCCAGTTATTTCGGGGAAGATAACCTTTGAAAACAGAGATATTACAAGCCTGAAAGCACACGAGAGATTCAGGCTTGGCATAGGTTATGCTCCTGAGGACAGAAGACTTTATCCAGACTTTACCGTGATCGACAACGTACTTTTCCCTGCAAGAATACTTAGGATAGACGAGGAGGAGGTTATGCGGAGGGTTTTCAGAATTTTCCCAGAGTTGAAGGATCAGACCCACAGACTTGCAATGACCTTGAGTGGCGGACAGCAAAAAATGGTTGCAGTTGCCAGAGCGCTTGCGGCAGATCCTAAGCTGCTTCTCTTGGATGAGCCTCTGGAGGGGCTGGCTCCGGTTGTTAGGGCTAGACTGGCCTCGGGCATAGCGGAGTTGAGGGAGGAAGGCATATCCATCCTGATGGCAGAATCCCATTCGACACACGTTAGGGATATTGTGGACAGAATTTACAGCATTAAGAGAGGAGAGATCGTGGAGGTGTCAACTTGATTGTTGTTCCCGTTGCAGATGAAAATCTGGGATTCAAGGCCTTGAGAAAAGCTATTGAGTTGGCGAAAAGTAGTGGAGACGAGATAGTTGTCGTTCACTCGCTTTTTGGCGGAAATAAAACAACCTTGGACGATATAAGGAGAGGAGAGCGGCTACTGGAAAAAGCGGTGGAGATTGCTGAAAAAAGTGGCGTTAAAGCTTCAAAAAGAATGTTGATACGTGGAAAAACTCCTGCTGAGGATATAGTGGATATCGCAGAAGAATTGAACGCTGATATGATCGTGATGGGCTGTGGAGTGGTTGAACTTGAGGGCAGGAGGATACTGAGGGAGACGACGGAAAAGGTGGTTGTGAATTCAAGAAAGCCAGTGTTACTCTTAAAGTGACAATACCTTTTTTGCCTCCTCAACCAGTTTCCTCGCACCTCTAACCCCTAACTTTCTAAGCTCATTCTCTCCAGCCCTCACGATATCTCTGCAGAAAACGAAGCCTGCATTTATCGCAGCATCAATTGTTTCCTTGTCAACTCTCAGGATCGTCACGGGATAGAGATTTTTTGTTTCAAGCAATTGCTCTATCCCTCCCTTTTCGGGATAATTCCAGCCTGTAAGCTTTATCCCCATACAAGCAGCGTATTTCTTTGAATCCTCGGAGAACTTTGTGTTCGTAAAAATCCACGGCTGAGTGAATCTTCCGGAATCCCTGACATCCAGAAATCTTGCGTAGGTGTACATGGTTTCCTTTAAGCCAGTGTATATCGGCATGTTGTGAAACTTGCATTCAATCATGTACCTGCCAGCCTCATTCTCAGCAACAACGTCAATTTCCTGATTTACGCATCTTCCCTCAATTACAACATTCGTCTCAGTTCTGTATCCGTACTCCTCAAGCAACCTCGCAACGAATTTCTCGAATTTAAACCCTGCAGGGCCGAGGCGAAGGAGGGAGCGCTTTAAGTCATACCGTGTCCCCTTCGTGTATTTATGCTTCAGAAGTGACTCAATCACAAGCTCAAGAACTTCATCTGTGCTTATACAATCATAAATTTGGCTCTCAACCTCCTCCGCAACTTTCTCAGCAATCCTTCTGCTCGCACCAGCCCTCAAACAGGTTCTGATTATCTTTCCTCTGCTGAATTCCTCAAGCCTACCGTCCCTCTTCCTTACCCTCATTGACATCCGCCTTCAGCTCATTCGCAAACCAGACAACACGCTGCGGGAATGGTATTTCGATACCATTCTTCTCAAGCTCCGTCTTTATCTTCCACAGCAGTTCCATCTTCACCCCGTACCATTCTGTTGATGGTGCCCATATTTTGACGACAATGTTCACACTGTTGTCTCCAAGATTGTCCACAAAAACAGCAGGCTCGGGGTTTTTCAGAGCGAAAGGATGCTCATCAATAAGCCTTTTTATTATCTCAATCGCCTTCTCTGCATCATCGCTGTACCTTATCCCAATAACGTATTCGAATCTTCTCGCAGCGTGGGCGACATAATTTGTTATGTTGGATGTAAAGACTTTCTCGTTCGGCATTCTGACGTACAAACCATCGTAAGTTCTGATTATGGTTGAAAGAATGTTCACGTCCTCTACAAATCCAGCCACTCCCTCGATGTTTATCTGATCCCCGATCTTTATAGGCTTCTCCGAGATTAGGAAAATTCCTGAAACAAGGTTCGCAACTACACTCTGGCTCGCAAAACCGATTACTATTCCGGCTATACCACCAGCTACCAGCAGACCCGATAAATCTAAACCAAGTGCTGGCAGAACTCCTATAAAGGCGATCGCAATTATGCCAAAGTAAATAATCTTCAGCATCAGTTCAAGCTGGTCTCTCTTCATTTTATCAATCAGAGCGCGGCGGAGATTGGTTGTTATCAGCTTGGCGATAATTGTGGCAATAGCCATTACAACGATTACAAAGAGAACGTCATAGACTGTTACGTCCTGATAGAGCCTGTATCCGAGTATGTCAATCATAACCCCCACTCCATGATGAATTTACTCCTCGTTACAGCAATTCTTCTTGCAACGTAAAGCTCTAGGGCTTTTTTCATCCCATCTCTCAGTGGGCGTTCTATAAATCTCGTTTCTGCAACTTTCGATGATGTCACATTCATTGAGGCTGCCGAGTAAACCATTTCCTCGTCATAGTATATCTTCATGCCGTAAATGTCCAGAACTACACTGCCTACTTCAATCCATTCATCATCGCTGTTGGTAATTCTGAGCTTCATCACACCCTCCCTGTATTTGTCAACTTCTGGAATCTCAGAGTAAATCTTGCTTTCCCAGTACCTGCAAATTATTCCCGTTCTCGGATTCCCGTATAGTGTGTACTTCGGCTTCTGGAGCGAAAATATGTCTATAAGTCCGACACTCTTCTTAGCAGCGACAAAAATGGCAATCTCAATCGGGAATGTTAAATATACCTCAACAGAGGATTTTGGCTCCGCCAGAAAAGGTTTTTCGAATTTGATCTGCATAAAGTTTGTGATTTCTTTTGGCAGGTTTACGGGTTCAACCGGGTTTATAATAACCCTTCCAGAGTTAGTGAAAAGGTTCTTCTCCTTCCTGTCCCCATTCTCCCTTACATACCTGTAAAAGCTTCCATCTTTCTCAAATCTAATTGAAATATCTCCAATTTTGGTAGAGAAGTCTGGCAATTCGTGGTAGCCGAACACATCTTATTTTAGTTAGCTTGGATAAAAAAATTTTGCAACTGGTTGGATTTTGAATCTGGAAATGTCGGAAAAATCGTTCCGCGAGTAAACATTTTTAAATTATCAATCCAATTATTTTCATGGAATGGAATGAGAAAGCGAAAGAAATTTCGGAATCCCTGAAGCTTAGGACTCCACCAGTGGGTGTGAGGTTTTTCGAGGAAGACTACAAACCGGAAAAGGCATTCACGCCCTCCAAGTATGGAATAAAGATGGCAGTCTGTCAAGCAATAGCCTTTGCCAGATACATTGGCAAGACTGTGGTTCTTAAACCGGAAGATTTTGCCTGCCCACCCTCAATGCTCATTTACGGCGTTGCTGAATACGAAAAAGGGGTTGAGCAGGGTTTAAAGGAGATAATAGTTGGGGCAAGCTGGATAAAGAATGCTGAAGGAGGTATAACTGTCAAAAAACTTCCTCAGGGCAAATATAGGACATTTGTGTTTGGAGACATGACAAAAATGGCGGAAGATCCAGAGGCTGTGCTGATATTTGCAACTCCTGCCCAGGTGGGGAGGTTGATTCAGGCAACAACCTATCATGGCGGGGTTGTTAAGGCCCAACTCGCTGCGAAAACAGCGTCGTGCGCTGAAGCCCTATTCCCGGCTCTGAGCGGTGAGGTTACGGTTTCTGTCCCCGGAGCTGGAGACAGGGTTTTTGCGTCTATAGATGAATCAGAGATGATCTTTGCCATGCCCTACGAGTGGGTTGACAAAATAGTAGAGGGGCTGAGAGATGCGGGCAAGGGAACGAACGTGAGGTACCCACCACCACCTTTCCTGTTCTTTACACCCATCTTCCCGAAGAATTACAGGGAGATTGCGAAAAAGTTCAGGATTTTAGGGCAGTGATTACACCGTGGCACTTGCAGGCGGTGGCAACGACAATTTTTTCCTTTTTTTCTGCGTGTTCAATCAGCTCGGCAAAATCCTTGCCGGCAATCGCTCCTAGTCCCGGTTCAAGCTGCTGGCTGATCAGAACAACAGCATTGGGCCACGCAAATTTGACCAGATCATGCATGGGGCAGGGTTTTCTTATTTTTGTGACAGGGCAGACGTCAGGAGCGGAGCATTTCTCAAGGCAATCGTGATCTCTGTTGTAGCTCACAACAATGCTGCCTCTACCCGCCGACACTATAACTCTGAAAGGCAATCCTGCTGCTATGCAATCCACAACCTCATTCCAGGGCTCCATCCCATACTTAACCCTTAAAGCTTCAGCAGCAACGTGGATGGGAGCTGTTGGAAACACGTATTCTGGATTCAACTTCAAAACGAGGTCGGGCAAAATTTCTATCCCTCCCCTTAGGAAGTATTCTCCTCCCTCTCTTTCTCTCTTAATCTCCTCAATTCCCTTGATACTCTTGAGGCCAAGCTCCCTCACGGCAGCACATTCTGGATTCGTGTCGAGAACGATGAAGCTCCTCGAATTCCTTTCAAGATATTTTGCCGCCTCGATTCCGTATCTGCCCCCACCAACAACTATATCCATCTCACCACCTGAATGGGGATTTTATCAGCCTTATTTTCTTTCCGTTCCACTCCACTTCATCCACAAGCCGCTCTCCAATCCTCTCCTCTATCTCCTCCACATCCTTCAGACTTTTGACTTCAAATACGGGAATATCTGCCTTTTCGAGGAGTTCGATGACTTCTTTCGTGCTCATTTTACCTAGCTTCTCCTGAATCGCCCCTCTGATATCTTTATACCTGCTGAAGCTCTCAAGGAGGCTGAAGTTGAAGTTAAGATCCAGTACATCGCATAGCCTTTTCCAGAAATGCTCTTCAGCGATTATTCCCAGAGTGACATGCCCGTCTCTTGTCCTGTAAATCCCGTAGGCAGGATTGCTTGAGAAGGCTGGGAGGATGCCAAGATTGTTCAGAATGGACGAGGAGTGGATCGGCACTGAAAACAGAGCGGAGTGGAACATACTTATGTCCACATACCTCCCTTTTCCTGTTCTATCCCTCTCGTAAAGGGCGGCAAGTATGGCAATGGCAGCATAAACAGCAGAGGAAAAGTCGGCAAGCTGAACGTTCGGATCTCTCAGCTCCCCCATTCCCGAAATCTCAAGAATCCCGCCAAGACCGAGGCAGTTGATGTCGTGGGCAGGGTATTCAGCGAGCTTATTCTGCTGTCCGAAGGCCGAGATAGAGCAGTAGATTATTGTGGGGTTAACTTTTCTAATACTTTCATAGTCTATGCCCAACCTTTTCGCCACTCCCGGTCTGAAGCCCTCGACAATCACATCCGCATCCCTCGCCAACTCCATGAACTTCTCCAATCCTTTTTCAGATTTGAGGTCAAGAAATACAGATTTCTTTCCTAGATTCATCGCTGCGAAAACAGCATCGAGCATTCTCCCCGGCTCTCCACCGGGTGGCTCAATTTTTATGACTTCGGCACCGAGTATTGAAAGCAATCGGCAGCAGAAGGGACCGGGATAGAAGGCTGCAACTTCAAGGACCTTAATGCCGTCGAGCATAAAAATCGGGTGTTGTTTGAAGATTTATAAATTGCGTGATAAAGTTGGGGCATGTATCGTTTAACGTGCATTGAGTGTGGAAGAGAATGGGACGATGAGCATTACACATGCGAATGTGGTGGATTGCTTGAGGTCAGGCTCAACCTTGATGAGATTGAGGTTGATTTCAGGCTTGATGGGCAGAATATAACGGTGTGGAAGTACCGTTCCCTCTTGCCCGTAAAGATTAATCCCGTAACGCTTAGAGAGGGTGGAACTCCGTTATACAGGGCTGAAAAGCTCGAAAAGGAGATTGGAGTTAGGAGAGTTTACGTCAAGCATGAGGGGCTGAACCCGTCAGGCTCATTCAAGGACAGGGGAATGACTGTTGGGGTGACAAAGGCCATCGAGCTTGGAAAAAAAGCCGTTGCCTGTGCATCTACCGGCAACACCTCGGCATCCATGGCGATGTATGCTGCGAAAGCTGGAATAAATGCATACGTACTGCTTCCAGCAGGAAAAGTAGCTCTCGGTAAGGTTGCTCAGGCTTTGATGCATGGAGCGAAGGTGATAGGGATTAAGGGTAACTTTGACGATGCTCTGAGAATCGTCAGAGAGGTTTGCGGGAAAGAAGGATTATATCTGCTGAACTCTGTCAATCCATTCAGGCCTGAGGGGCAGAAAACAATAGCTTTTGAGATTGCTGATGAAATCGGCGTGCCTGACAGAGTCGTGCTGCCAGTAGGCAACGCAGGGAACATATCGGCTATCTACAAGGGTTTCAGGGAGCTTTACGAGCTTGGAATAATTGATGCGATGCCGAAGATGACAGGGATTCAGGCTGAGGGGGCAGCGCCGATTTACAGAGCCTTCAAGGAGAGGAGGGATTACATAGAGCCGGTTGAGAATCCCGAAACCGTAGCCACGGCAATAAGAATCGGAAACCCCGTGAACGCAAGGAAGGCCTTGAGGGCGATCTACGATACGGACGGGGTTGCTGAGATCGTGAGCGATGGTGAGATTATTGAAGCTCAGAAGCTCTTAGCAGCAAAAGAAGGTATTGGAGTTGAACCAGCTTCAGCGGCAAGCGTTGCGGGTCTGAGAAAGCTTGCAGACAGGGGAATGATTGATCCTGATGAGACTATTGTCTGCGTCGTCACTGGCAATCTGCTGAAGGATCCAGAAACGGTGGTTAAGGTATGTGGCGAGCCGGTAACTGTGGAGGCAAGCGTAGAGGCAGTTCTGGAAGTTATGAAGTCTTAGCTCCTACAAATATATATTTTAATCTCAAAAGAATAGATTTTTAAGAATGAGGTAGCATGTTACGCATGAACTGTAAAGTCCTGCTTTCATGCATCTTCGCAGCTTTCTTGCTGCTGTGCTTATCAGATCAGCAAGTTGATTACAGCGTAAAGGGCTGCAATCAGACAAGATTCTTTACCAGTGGCTATGAGTATTCGAATGGCACAATCACCGCGTACATCATGAGAAACTGCTGCAGCGATGAGATAGCAGTTGAAAAGTCAGGTAGCATCTATAAGATCATCGAGAAAGACGAAGACGGGAAGATATGCAGGTGTAACTGCATGAGCACGGTTGAGATAAGAAATGTTGAGGATGAGAATTTCAAAGTTGTTTTTATTGATTTTGGTGGTGGAGAGAAGGTGTTGAAAAACCTGAAAGGGGAGTTCTGCGGGTGGTCAACTTACGCAACATGCAGCAGTGATGCCGACTGCGTTGCTGGTGGCTGCTCGGGACAGGTTTGCATGGGGAAGGGAGAGGATGTTGTTACGACATGCGAATGGAGAGACTGTTACGATGCCAAGAAGTATGGAATGGTTTGCGGATGTTTCAACGGCAGGTGCCAGTGGGCACAAAGTTAATTTTTCCATCATCAACCTTGAACCATGAAAATTTACGTGGTTTATAACTACGGGCAGTACAACCACCTCATTCACAGAACGCTGCGAGATCTGGGGGTGGAGTCAAAGCTTGTTGAGAATACAACACCAGTTGAGGAACTGGAGGATGTTGACGGTCTGGTTATCGGTGGTGGACCTTCTCTCGAAAGGACGGGTAACTGCGAGCAGTACATCAAAGAACTAAATGTCCCGATCATCGGCATATGCCTCGGACACCAGCTTATAGCCAAAGTATTCGGTGGTGAGGTTGGCAAGGGCAGTATGGGCGGCTACTCTGAAGTGGACGTGAGGATAGTTGAAGAAGATGAACTTTTCGAGGGCATACCCAAGAACATAAGGGTGTGGGCGAGCCACATGGATGAGGTCAAAAAGCTGCCCGATGAGTTTAAGGTTCTTGCAGAGTCGGACATCTGCAAGATCGAGGCGATGAAGCATGAGAAAAAGCCGCTTTACGGTGTTCAGTGGCATCCTGAAGTTTACCATTCTCAGTACGGTGTGGAGCTTTACAGGAACTTTGTTGAGATATGTAAGAAGTGATCCTGTGTACCTTATCACAAGTGAAAATCTCCAACACTCGACCTCAACCTGCAGAAGGCACAAATGTCGCTGTTTGAAATTTCTCCACACACACTGCAGTGTCGGATCTCCTGAAACTCGTGTTTCTTCGCAAGTAAACCTCTGACGAAGTTTTTCGAAAATCCCGGTTTTCTCCTTTCAATTTCATAAATAATCTCCTTCCACTCTGGTTTTGGAGCATAGGGGCAGTCCGCCATTGTGAATGGGATATTCCGTATCAAAACGAAGAGCATATTCTCCTTCTCGCTGATTTCAAACATGGGCTTTGCTCTTGTCACAATTTTCTCGTCAAAAGGCTCATTTCTCGGTAAAAGCTTTTCAACCCAGATTTTTGTACCACCAGCAACGTTTTTGAGGTAAAACGAAACAATATCCTCAACTGTGTGACCGGTAGCGACAACATCGAAACCATTTTCCCTTGCAAATCTGTTCATAATGTATCTCTTCGCTATCCCACACCCCGAACATGTCTTTCTTCTCCATTTCCTCCTCAACTCCGAAATCGTGAACCCGTATTCCTTTAGCCTGAGAATATTGAGGTCAACATCGAGAAACTCTGAAAGATTCTTAACGGTCCTCTCGGACTCCTCAGAATACTCTCCAATTCCCAGATCGATGTAAAGCATTTCAAAATCGTAACCAAGCTCTTTAAGCACAGCAGCCATCGCCGAACTATCCTTACCTCCAGATACGGCAGCAAGAACTCTCTCATTTTTCTTCATAATCCTGTACCTCTTTATACTCCTCTTCACAAGCCTGATGTAAAAGTCGGAATAGCATTCCTCGCACAGCGCAATTCCGTAAGCTTTCAGATGGGCGATGGCTTTCTTACCACACTTTTTGCATTTCATATCAGCCCCTCAATGTTAGGAATCGCGATTGACAGTAGTATGGAGAAAAATACTATGAATGCAAACAGCTTAACAACCTGCATTGAAATCTCTTCTCCCCTCTCCCCATACCTTCTGACCAGTATTCTGCTGAAAACTTCGTGAAAAACTCTTCCACCATCGAGCGGTAGTGCTGGTAGGCAGTTGAAAAGACCGACGTAGAAGTTGATCCACCCAACCCAGTAGAGGGTGTTGAGAATCCAGAAAAGCCATGGAGGAGCACTGAATAATATCTCGTAATCTCCAGTGAAGCCCTGAAACCTGAAGGGCATGGCTATCAGATAAAGCCAGCCCTGAACACTTTTCATGTGCTCTGGAATCGACCTTATCTCTTTGAGAAATGCCGAAGAGTAGAGGAGGTTTATTCCATCAATGCTGTCGAAAGTCTGAACGTAAACTCCAAGAAATCCCTTGGCATCCTTTCCTGCAAGTGTGATGTTGAATGGCTTAATCGAGCCGTTATCATAAACGTAAACGGTAATTTTCTGCCCCGGTCTTGTTTCTCCCATTTTCTTCTGGAAGTCCGTATAATCTTTTATCGTCGTGTTGTCGATTCTGACGATCAGCATGCCTGCTTTAATCCCTGCAAGCTCTGCGGGGAATGTCTTGTTGTCCTCCCTGTAAAGCCCGGTTATCTTTACCCCCATCACGTTGGGAATCTCCAATACCTTAACTTCACCATCCTTTTCGAGCTTTAAAGTGGCAGTACTACCATTGCCCAGCGCTTTTCTGACTTCTTCAGACGTTGTAACCTTGTATCCGTTTATCTCCAGAACTTTTCCCTCAAAATTGCCAGCGTCGTTGAATGCGACAACGGATGGAGTAACAGCTCCGATAAGGTGAAAGAAGAGGGTAAATGCCACAAATGCCACGATGAAGTTGCTTATAACTCCTGCAGAAAAAATTCTGACCCTTGAAGAGGCTGAGGTTTTCTCCTTATCAAGGAGCTCCTTTTCATCTGGCTCTGCAAAGCCTCCTATTGGGATTAGAGCGAGAATTACGCCGAGAGCCTTGACTTTAACTCCTTCAACCCTGCAAAGAATCGCATGGCTGAATTCGTGGACTATAAGTGTCACAATTAGTCCAATCGTCCCCCAGATCACGGGAATGAAGGGATTCACCCCTGGAAGCAGTAATGCCGCTCTCGGACTCGTGAGTTCCGAGGGCTGGGGGGGGTTGGTAATCATTATGTAGTCCGCAACCAAAATAAGGGCAAACATGAAAACCATTCCGGCAAAAACCGCAGGTAAACCGATATTTGCATAAACCTTCCAGAACCTTTTTGGTTTTGAAATTTTTTCCAGTAAATTCAACCCCTTTTTGGTTCTGATGAGCAAAATAGGTCCATAGGCTGTTACATTGTACTTTTCCAGCACTCCTCTTCTCCTTAAAATTTCCACGATTCCCCAGTAGACAATGAATGCGATTATTGCGAAGCCCGCTGAAGTTAGCATTATTTAATCAAATGGCAGAGCATAATAAAAAGGTTGAGGTTATTTTATCTCGAACTCGCAGCAATCGTCTCCAGTTCCCCAGCACCTGATTTCTCTAACTCTTTTTCTTTCCCCTGTTTTGCTGCACAGAACACCCTCAATGATCCCTTCGTCAATCCTGCAATACGGCTTCCCGATCGCTGGCAAACCACTGCAGTTGTAGCAATCTTCCACGACAAAACGATCCTTGCTTGATTCAGCAACTCTCCCCAGATTAAGCTTCTCCCATATCTCAGCGAGCCCATCCTGAATATTTCCATCTATTTTTTCCGCAAGAGAGTGGTAGCCAAGGTCGAAACCAGCCTTTCTCACAATGACATTGTCAAGGTTTAAGACGTTCAGCAGTCTAAGCAGCGTTCTCAGAAACTCCTCTCTGCTCAGCGTAAAGTCACTCAGAATCTTGACCTCCTGAGGAGCGATGAGATCAGGAGAGCTGAGGACCGACACGAAATATTTCTTCATGAAGTTTCTGCACACCTCAACCCTCTCGACCTTTACAAGTCTGAGTTTCTGCAAAGCCCTGAGATGGTAGGAGACAGTGGCTTTGCTCAAACCCGTCTCCCTTGCCAGTTCGGTGACAGTCATAGGTTTTCTGAGTAGCTGAAGTATCCTCAGCTTACTCTCGTCAATCCCGAACACACGAATTCTGGTTTTCAGTAAGATATAAATCTATCGGTAAGACGAATTTCGAACCGTAAGATTCTTATAAAACAAAGAGTTGGTAATGGTATGGTAGAGTTTGGAGATAACAAAAACGTGATTGGGGTAACAAAGGGAACCGAGCTTGAAGATGCAGTTGAGAGAGAATTTCGCGGAGAGACGATGGAAGTCGGACTTTATCTGGCGATGGCGAGACAGGCTGAGAGAGAAGGCTATCCCGAGATTGCTGTCGTTCTCAGGAACATTGCAATGGATGAAGCCATGCATGCCGCACGCTTTGCAGAGCTAAATGGTATGATTAAGGAGACGCTCAAGGAGAGCCTTGAATACATGCTTGGTGGAGAGATGAAAGCAAATGTCCACAAGAGGGAGGTTGCAGTGAAGGCAAAGGAGCTTGGGATCGATGAAGCTCATGACATCTGGGATGAGGCTTCGAGGGACGAATACAGGCATGCTCAGGCGCTGAAGGGAATTCTTGAAAGATACTTCAAGTAGATTTTCCAAAATTTTTTAACCAATTTTTTAGCTATTTTTATCATGAAAACCCTTCCCGAAAAGGGTAAAAATGCTGAGAATGTCCTCAAGGAGCTTGAAGAATACGCCAGAAACGATTACGAACCGCACAGCAAGAGGATGTGGGGTCACATCTACTATGCTGGACAGAAGGAGCTCGTCGAGCTTGCAAGGAAGGCTTACCTGATGTTCATGGACAAGACGATGCTTGACTTTACTACCTTTCCGAGCCTGCTGAGAATGGAGAGGGAAGTTGTGGGGATGGCTGCAAGCTTGCTTGGCGGCGATGAAAACGTTGTCGGGAACTTCACCTACGGCGGGACTGAGAGCATAATGCTCGCTTTGAAGGCTGCGAGGGAGAAGTTCAGGAAAGAGAAGGGGAAGGATGTCATACCTGAAGTGATACTGCCTGCAACTGCTCATCCTGCTTTCTGGAAGTCCGCCGAATATCTTGGGTTTAAGGCTGTGAGAAGCGGACTGAATGATGAGCTGAGAGCCGATGTAGATCACATGAGCGAGTTGATGGGTGCCAGAACAGCAGTTATAGTCGGATCAGCACCAAACTATCCCTTTGGTATGGTTGACGACATCAGGTCTTTATCCGATCTCGCTCTGGACAGTGGAGTGTGGCTGCACGTTGATGCCTGCCTTGGCGGCTTCTCGCTACCCTTCTTCAGAAAGCTCGGAGAAAAAGTCCCGGACTTCGACTTCAGCATTGAGGGTGTAAACTCCATCTCTGCCGATTACCACAAGTACGGCTTTTCTCCCAGAGGGGCGTCAGTAGTTCTTTACAGAAATGCAAAGCTTAGAGAGGGGCAGATATTTGTCATGGCCGCCTGGCCCGGCTATCCGCTCGTGAACACCGCAGTTCTGTCAACCCGCTCAGCGGGAACTCTTGCTGCAACATGGGCTGTGATGAATTATCTCGGCATTGAAGGCTATCTCAGGCTGGCTGAGAAGATGCTTTACGCCAAGAGAAGGCTGATTGATGGCCTTGCTGAGCTCGGTTTTGAGCTGATCGGCAAGCCTGAGGGGCCTGTGCTTGCCTTCACCTCCGATAATCTCAACCTCTTCCAGATAAGCTCTCTCATGGCTGAGAAAGGCTGGTACGTGCAGTCCCAGCCCGGATCTAAGCAGCTTGGATTTCCGAGAAGCCTGCACTTCTCCGTCAACCCGGGACATGCTGATGTTGTGGATAAGTTCATCGAGGATATGAGAGATGCGGTGAGCAGAGCCGGGAAAGGCTATCCAGACGTTACATCCTTCGACGTATCCAAGCTTGAAATCGGAAAAGGTGATATTCCTGAAGACATGGAGCTCATAAACGAGCTTATCCACTCGATGCCGCCTGAAGTGGTCGAGAGCTTCTTTAAATACGTGATAAACGAGCTAATCTTCAGACCCTGAGTTCAGCTTTTTGTATATTTTTTTCAGCTTTCCGTAAAGCTCCCTGTAGTACTCGAACTGCCTGTCGTAGACTCTTGCCTCCTCTTCGTCAGGCTTAAACACTCTATCAACCTTGAATTTTGCCGCAGCACTCTCGAAAGTCTCCCTTCCAAGCCCCACTGCCGCCATCGTTGCTAGCCCCCTCAATCCGGTCTGCTCAGGGTGCTTCAGCCTCCTCAGCGGTCTTTTTATCGCACTCGCTATTATCTGACACCAGATGTCGAACAGAGCTCCCCCACCAACGATGCTCACCTCACTCTGCACTGCAGTCATCTTTTCCACATAGCCGTATATCCACTTGATGTTCATCGCCACCCCCTCCATCATCGCTCTCAGCACCTCTTCTCTCCCCGTATCCAAACTGACGTTAACCAGCCCACCCCTGACGTAAGGATCATCAATTGGCGCTCTCTCCCCGTAGAACCAAGGCATGAAAATCAGCTTTCCAGCTTTCGCATTCTTGATCATCTCTCCCACAAGCTCGTACTCTCCCTCAATGCCCACGAGCTTCATAGCCCACTCCAGAGCTCCTGCCGCAACCTCCTGCTCTGCAATCAGCAGGTATTTTTCGGGAATTGCGCTCAGCAGACTACCTATGAAGTGGAAAATGTCCGTCTTTCTCTTGAGAATATGAGCAGCAACCCAGTCGCTTGTCCCAACGTAGATGTGGCACTCGTTGTCTTTCACTGCCCCAGAGCCAACGGCTGCAGCACAGACATCTCCGGTTCCAACGATCACTGGAACTCTCTCCTCAACTCCAAGCTCGCTGGCAACTTCGGGCAGTAGGTGTCCCGCAACATCTGTAGAATTCTTTATTTCGGGGAACAGTGACGGATCAAGTCCGTAATCCTTCAGTATGCTCTCGGACCATCTTGCTCTTCCACCCCTCGTATCTGCAAGCCACGTCAGATGAGCTTCGTCAGGGCTTGTAACAAAGCTGCCTGTAGCTCTGGCAACGAGATACCCTCTTACATCCAGAATTTTGTATGTCTTGTTGAAAATATCGGGCTCGTTCTCTCTTATCCAGACTATTTTAGAGATCGGGTCTTTCCCCGTCCTCGAAGGAGCCCCCCCAGTCAACCTCAGAAACTTGATCAGTTTCGTTAGAGAATAGCCCTGAATTTTTATCAATCCCTTCCAGACATCTTCAGGCAGTCCAGCAGCCCTCTCGTCGAGCCATATGATCATGTTCCTCAAGGCATTCCCCTCTTCGTCTACTGGCACAACACCTGCCATGTGTCCCTCAAAGATAATGGCGTCCAGACTTACACCTTCTGTGATCTTTCTGCAGACTTCAACTATGCTGTTCCAGAGTTTTTCGGGGTCTTTTTCGGCCCAGTGCTTCTTCGGATATTCTACAACTGCCTTTGTTGACTCCGTTTTTACAGCCTCAAAAGTAGATATATCCATGATAGCAGCCTTTATTGAGGTGGTGCCAACGTCAACAGCCAGAACGAGGTTAGAACCAGCCATCGTAATTATCTATCAAGTGAAATATTTATAACTTTCTATCATCATGCTGGAAGGGTTAAATACTTGCATGAGAAATCAGAGCAATGCGGGGCATATTTATCTCAGGATTCTTCGCCTATGCTGCTTTAAGCTGCGTTATCCCGATCATCCCTTCCTATGCTGTATATCTTGGAGCTTCTCAGCTTATGTCTGCTATTGCCGCTGGGATTTTTGCTCTCTCTCCAGCAATAGCCATGACTCCATTCGGTTACCTGAGTGAGATTTACGGCCGGAGGATCTTTATTATTGCCGGAATTGTCACGAGCGTCTTTGCCACACTTCTCTACCTCGTCTCATTCGATTCTACCACCCTGGTTCTGGCGAGGTTGATCCACGGACTCGGCAGTGCGATGTTTGTTCCTGCAGTAAATGCCCTCGTTGCGGACGAATCGGATGAGAACAGAAGGGGCGAGGCCATTGGATGGCTCTCAACAGCTCTAATGCTCGGATTTTTTGCCGGGCCAATAGCTGGAGGGTATGCTGCCGAAATTTATGGTGTGAAGAGCGTATTCCTTCTGTCCTTCACCTTCGTTCTTGCTTCACTTGCGTTTGCCTTATTTTCAGTTAAAAAAGACGTAAGAAGATGTTCAGAGTTCAACTTCAAATTTCCGTCGGTGATGATGCCATTTTACACCCTGATGTTCATCGGGACGGCAGTGACATCAGCTTTAGCCCTCTTCGCTCTGCCTTTTTACGCTTCTGAGATCAAAATAACCAAATTTCAGACTGGAGTCATGGTGTCCTCGCTTTTCCTATTCTCTTCTCTCTCCCGTGTTCCGGCTGGAGTTCTGTCAGACAGATTTGGGAGAAGGGCTGGAGCAGTTGTGGGGATTATCTTCGGATCTCTGGGGCTGTTCATGGCAGCGACGACGGATCCTGTTCAGCTATTCCTCGCGTCCTCAGTCTGCGGAGCGGGGATGGGTATTGTGAATACGGCCGTTTTTGCCGCAGCATCGGACTGCGAAAATCGGGGTTTTGCGATTGGATTGGCAAACACAGTTCTGAACGCAGGAATATTCGTCGGATCAACGATTGCGGGATACATGGCAAGCTTTCTGGATTTTGAAGGAATGATGCTTTATCTCGCAGCGATTGCTGCAGCGTTCATTCCTTTCGCGCTGCTTTACAGGGATCAGCGTTCTATCTAAGTCACGAGAAAAATTTTTAAATTAATAGTTACCAACAGGAGTATGGAGAAGCTGATAATAACTGCTGCTTTGACTGGAGGGGATTTTGTTTCAAAAATGCTTACTCCTTATGTCCCCTCTACGGTGGATGAAATAGTTGAAGAAGTCGTTAAGTGCTACAAGGCTGGAGCTTCGATAGTTCATCTGCACGCCAAGGAGCCGAAGACCGGTCTGCCACATCCCGACCCAAACTCGGTTTTTCCAGAGTATGTGAAGAGAATAAGGGAGAGCGAAGCTTCGGATATAATTATAAACATAACCACTGGTGGTGGAAGGCCTTTGCCGAAGGAACTGGCAGAAGCCATGGGAATAGAGCAGAAGTACACGGTAGAGGAGTATGAAAAGCTGCTTGACCAGTGGATGGAAGAGAGAATGAAATTCGGTCAGGAGATGTCGTCGCTGAATATGGGTTCAATAAATATCTGGGAGGATCTGGGAATTCCTCTGCTCAGAAATCAGATTTTCGCAAATCCTGTGTCGAGAATTGAGCTCTGGGCGAAATTCATGTACGAGAACAACGTAAAGCCGGAGCTGGAGATCTATGATACGGGCATGATCAACACGGCCAAATCTCTTGTAAGGGAGGGAAAGCTGAAAGAACCTCTGCATATCCAGTTCGTCTTGTTTGGTGGACTTTCGTGCATGTCGCCAACGCCTGAAACGCTGCTTTACTGTGTCCACAACATACCTGACAACTGGACTTGGTCGGTCTGCGCTCCGGGAAAGTACGAGATGCAGATGGCTGCCATGGCGATCATAATGGGTGGGCATGTTCGTGTTGGCATGGAGGACAACATATATCTTGAGAAGGGGGTGCTGGCGAAGAGTAACGCGGAGCTGGTCGAGAAGGTGGTCAGGATAGCCAAGGAACTCGGAAGGGAGATTGCTACTCCTGATGAAGCGAGGGAGATACTGGGGTTGAAAAAAGGTTGTCAAAAATAAAAGGGAAAACTACCTGAAACCCGGCTTTTCTTCCGTCTTCTCAAAGAACACCAATCCACATCTCGAACAAACCCTAACATCCACGTTTATAGCCCTAGTCTTCCCTAACTGGAAGCTGATCACTCCGTAATCAGCGGAATCCCCACCACATCTTGGACACTTCATAATGATTTATTGCTCTAAAACTTTAAAAGATTTTAGTGAACTCCCAAGAACGCAATTCGGCCACTTCTCCTTTGCCTCCGAGTCGATGCTGAGAGTGTTCTTTACGTCAGGAATTATGTCGAAGCGGTAATCGTCGTCTTCTGCGATAAAGGGTGGCTTTTCAACTTTTCCCGTAACCTCAACGCAGGTATCAACGATTCTCAGCCTTGAGGGTGTATGGGTGTTGGTGAAAATATTATCCATTGGCTGACATGCAGAATCCGTCTGCTTTCACCTTTCTTCACTCCAACTATGGGGAATAAACGGATAGAGGGTTGTTCCTGAAGTTATCGTCGAATGCTGCACCATAAGCTGTGGCTGCTATAATGGATGAGCAGAACTGCCACTGGCTCCACATTAGATCACAGAGACCAGAGCCATCTCCAAGGCGGGGAAAGTTACAAGGGAGAAGTAGAAGATTGCTGCAGCTGCAATTCCCGTTGCCACTCCCACCAAGATAATAGAACCGAAATTTGGTATCATGTTTTCAATCGGTTTTTTAATATATTTAACTTTGGTTTATTACGACTGAAATTAAATTTTTGAAAGCAAAGTTTATCTTTATTTCAGCAAAAACTCTTTATGCGTGTAGCAGTGGCAACGCTGCTTCTGATCTTCCTCGCTCTCACAACCTACCAGATGGTAATGTCATCTACTCAGCCAAAGATTCAGAGCGTTCACATTGAGGGGAAGAAGCTGATACTAACAGGATTTGAAAATCCAAAAGTTCAGATTACGGGTTGTGGGCAGACCGAGAACTTCACAAGTAGCATCATAGACATAGATATAAATTGCAGTGAAATCACTGTGAAGATCTACTCCCACAACGAATTAGCCTTTTCCGGCACTTTTCCACTTAACCCTTGAGATCAGCGAGGCAAACACCGCTGCTCCAAATCCGTTGTCTATGTTCACCACCGCAACACCCGATGAGCAGCTTTGGAGCATGGCAAAAAGTGTTGATATTCCTCCAAAATTGACGCCATATCCGACAGATGTCGGAACTGCAATTACGGGGACATCAACGAGTCCTGCGATAACTGATGGCAAAGCTCCCTCCATTCCTGCCACAACTATCACACTGTCAACTTTCTCGTTTCTTATCCTCTTTACTGGTTCAACTATTCGATGTAAACCCGCAACACCGACATCATAAAATCTAAGAACTTTGAGACCGAGAAATTCTGCGGTAACTGCAGCCTCCTCAGCAACGGGAACATCTGATGTCCCAGCAGTGAGAATAGCGACTTTTCCGATAACCTCTACTTTCTTTTCTCCCACAACAGCAATTCTCCCCCGCTCGTTAACCTCCACGCCATCAAGATTTTTGAGAGCGCCAATCTGCTCCCTGGTTAGTCTTGTTACGAGTGTTGATTTTCCCTCTTTCTGAATCTCCCTGACAATGTTTAGAAGATCCTCAACACTCTTCTGCTCCGCAAATATCGCCTCAGGCTTCCCAGCCCTCTCGTATCTTTCAAGGTCGAGATTTACTATCTCATCTATTGTTCTCTTCATGATACTCCTGAATTGACTTTACGGTCATGCTTTTATTCCTTACTGCCTCTATGGCCTTTACAGCAGCGTAAGCACCTGCGAGAGTTGTAATATGGGCAACGCCATAATCCACAGCCGCCCTCCTTATCATGTATCCCTCCGTTCTCCCCTTCTTTCCGCTTGGTGTGTTGATTATCAGGTCAACCTGCCTGTTGACTATCGCATCAAGGATATTTGGCCTTCCCTGACTCACCTTCAACACAAGCTCAGCATCCACGCCGTGCCTTCTCAGAAAGTCTCTCGTACCCTCTGTGGCAATTATCTTGAATCCAAGCTCCTTGAATTTTCTTGCAAGTTCCGCAGTTCTTTCGTTCTTGTCCCTCTCTCTCACGCTGATGAACACTGTTCCCTCAAGCGGTAGCTTCATCCCCGCCCCAAGCTCTGCTTTGAAGTATGCAAGACCAAAATCGTAGTCCAAGCCCATAACCTCTCCGGTTGACTTCATCTCAGGACTCAGAACGGGGTCAACGCCGGGCAGCTTGATGAATGGAAATACTGCTTCCTTTACAGCAACGTGCTTAAGCTTCAGTCTCTCCTTTACTCCAAGATCTCTCAGCTTTTTACCCATCATGAGCTTTGCTGCAATCTTTGCCAGTGGAATTCCAGTTGCTTTGCTGACGAAAGGAACTGTTCTGCTTGCTCTTGGATTCGCTTCAAGAACATAAACGACACCATCCTTTACTGCATACTGAATGTTAATAAGCCCAACAACATTCAAACTCAGGGCCATCTTTCTCGTGTAATCCACGATTCTCTCGATGGTATCATCATCAAGAGAAACTGGGGGTAAAACGCAGGCAGAATCGCCGCTGTGAACTCCAGCCTCCTCAATATGCTCCATTATTCCTCCTATTACAACCTCTTCTCCATCACACAGCGCATCAACCTCAACCTCGATGGCATCCTCCAGAAACTTGTCTATCAGTATCGGCTTCTCAGGACTAACTTCGAGAGCCTCATTGATGTACCTCTCAAGCGTCTCCTCGTCATAAACAATTTCCATCGCTCTACCGCCAAGTACATAGCTCGGTCTTACGAGAACTGGATAACCTATTTTTCTCGCAACCTCCTTTGCCTCCTCAAGACTGTGAGCTATACCGTTTTCAGGCTGCGGAATTCCGAGCTTTCTGAGCATCTCCGAAAATCTCTCTCTATCCTCCGCAATGTCAATCGAATCAACTGAAGTACCAAGTATTCTCGCTCCACTAATCTCAAGATCTTTTGCGATGTTCAAAGGTGTCTGCCCGCCAAACTGAACTATGACTCCTTCCGGCATCTCATTTTCGTAGATGTTCATAACATCCTCATGGGTTATCGGCTCGAAATAGAGTCTGTCAGATGTGTCGTAATCGGTTGATACGGTTTCGGGATTGCAGTTCACCATTATCGTCTCATATCCATCCTCTTTCAGGCTGAAGACGGCATGAACGCAGCAGTAGTCGAACTCAATTCCCTGTCCGATTCTGTTAGGCCCAGCACCAAGGATCATCACCTTCTTTCTCTCAGTCCGCACAGCCTCGTTCTCGTCCTCGTAGGTTGAGTAGTAGTAAGGCGTTTTTGCCTCAAATTCAGCAGCACAGGTGTCAACCATCTTGTAAACCGCTTTAATTCCTCTGTTTTTCCTTACTCTCCTAACATCCCTTTCAGTTGTGCTGAAAATATGGGCAAGCTGCCTGTCAGAGTAGCCGAGCTTCTTGGCTTTCTGAAGAACTTCCTTTGGTAATTCTTCAATGCTGCACCTCTTCGCCCACCCCCTCAACTCCTCCTCAAACTCCACTATGTTCTTTATCTTCTCAATAAACCACGGATCAATTTTCGTAAGCTCGTAAATCTCATCCACACTCATGCCATACTGCAAAGCATAGCGGATGTAGTAAACTCTGCTGGCGTTGGGAAATCTCAGCTTCTTCCTTATCTCCTCCATTGTTACCTCCTTATCCTTTCCGTCGCAGCCAAGCCCGTATCTTCCAATTTCCAAGCTCCTTAGAGCTTTCTGCAATGCCTCTTCAAATGTTCTGCCTATGGCCATAACCTCTCCGACACTTTTCATCTGGCTCCCCAGAACCCAATCAGCGGTGGGGAACTTGTCGAAGGCGAATCTGGGTATCTTAACGACAACGTAATCTATTGTAGGCTCGAAGCTTGCCGGAGTTTCCTTGGTGATGTCGTTTGGAATCTCATCGAGGGTGTAGCCGACGGCAAGCTTTGCGGCTATCTTTGCTATAGGAAATCCAGTGGCTTTGGACGCCAGAGCTGAAGAACGACTGACACGGGGATTCATCTCTATAGCAACGACCCTGCCGTTGTCGGGGTGAACTGCAAACTGGATGTTACTACCACCAGTTTCAACTCCAATCTCTCTGATAATTTTGATCGCAGCATCTCTCAGATACTGGTACTCCACATCTGTCAGAGTCTGAGCAGGTGCGACGGTAATGCTGTCTCCCGTATGCACCCCCATCGGGTCAAAGTTCTCAATTGAACAGATGATCACGACGTTGTCGGCTAAGTCCCTCATAACCTCAAGCTCGAATTCCTTCCAGCCCAACACCCCTTCTTCAATCAGAACCTGATTGATCATCGAGAGTTTTAAACCACGTGAAGCAATTTCTCTCAGCTCCTCCCTGTTGTAGGCAATCCCTCCTCCCGTCCCTCCGAGCGTGAAGGCTGGTCTGACAACGACAGGGTAGCCGATCTCATTGGCTATGGCTAAAGCCTCGCTGACATCATTGGCAATATCGCTCTTAGGAACATCAAGCCCGATTTTCCTCATCGATTCCTTGAACAGATCCCTATCTTCTGCCTTCTTGATTGCCTCAAATTTCGCTCCAATAAGCTCAACTCCGTACTTATCCAGCACGCCCATCTCCGTGAGCTGGACAGCAAGGTTTAAAGCGGTCTGACCACCAAGTGTGGGGAGTAAAGCATCGGGAGTTTCCCTCTCGATTATTTTGGCAACAATCTCAGCGTCAAGAGGCTCAATGTAAACCCTGTCCGCCATCTCAGGGTCGGTCATTATGGTTGCAGGGTTTGAGTTCACCAGAACAACTTCGTAACCCTCCTCTCTCAAGGCCTTGCATGCTTGGCTGCCAGAGTAGTCGAACTCTGCTGCCTGCCCTATGACTATCGGACCACTCCCTAGGACCATGATTTTTCTCAAATCCTCCCTTTTCGGCATCCAATCACCTAATATTCTTTGAGCATGTCCACAAACCTGTCGAAGAAGAAGTATGTATCATGCGGTCCTGGCCCCGCTTCGGGATGGTACTGGACGGAGATGAGCGGGATGTTTCTGTGCGCCAATCCTTCAACAGTGTGATCGTTCAGGTTGATCTGCGTAACCTCTACATCCTTTGGCAGGGTTTTTTCGTCAACCGCAAAGTTGTGGTTCTGGCTTGAGATGAAAACTCTTCCAGTCTCAAAGTCCTTTACGGGCTGATTGCTGCCGTGATGTCCAAATTTGAGCTTGAAGGTCTTAGCACCTAAAGCAAGAGCGGTTAGTTGATGACCCAAGCAGATTCCAGCCATCGGCACCTGTCCTGCGAGCTTTCTTATCGTCTCAATTGTCGGTTTAACTCTCGCTGGATCTCCTGGACCGTTGGATATGAAAACCCCATCAGGGTTCATTTCCAGTATCTTCTCAGCGGGATAATCGTATGGTACGAGCGTCAGATTCACACCCCTCTTCATAAGCTGCCTCGCAATGCTCATCTTCACGCCACAATCAACGAGCACAACCTCTAAATCTCCACCAGCATCCAACCTCTTCGCTTCCTGAACACATACCTTGTCAACAAGGTCGATATCGCCTATGAAAGGCTGCTCAACAGCCTTCTTTACCAGCTCTTCTTTATCAACATCCCCCACCCCTATTGCAGCCTTCATCGACCCATAAATCCTGATCTTCCTCGTCAGCATTCTTGTGTCAACTCCCTCGATTCCGGGGACGTTGTATTCTTTAAGCAACTCATCTACGCTCATCTCGCTCCTCCAGTTGCTTGGATGCCTGCAAAGCTCTCTGACAACAAAACCCTCAACCTTTACGCCGTCACTCTCAAAGTCTTCTCTGCTAACCCCGTAATTTCCAATCAGAGGATAGGTCATCATCAGAATCTGGCCTTTGTAGCTTGGATCGGTTAAGGCTTCCACATAACCCGTCATGCTCGTACAGAATATGATCTCACCCAATCCCTCTCTTTCAGCACCGAAAGCCTTTCCCTCCAGATATGTTCCATCCTCCAGAGCCAGAGCAGCTTTCATCCCAGCACCTCTTTAAGCTCCCCAACCACTTCTTTAAGCTTCGGAGCATCAAAAAGCCTTTTCCCCGTAACCTCGTTGCAGAATGCCCTGTAAAGATTTGAAACTCCCTCTCTGACACTATCTGGAAGCTTGGGTGGCACTCCCACAGCCTCTCTCCATCCATCCCGACCCTTGTAAGCCTTAACCCTCTCGTACCACTCCGTTTTTCTGTAGTATTTTCTCAACAGCTCCTTGCTCACCTCAAACCCATTCATGCTGAATCTGCACTCGTCAGGAGTGCCGACAGCATCAACGACCATGAAATTCCGGTTTTCATCAAAAGCCACCTCTATCTTTCCATCATCATTTTCAAGGCCTACCTTGCTAACTTCTCTTGTTATAAGCTCATCGACTTCAATAACAAGCTCCTTTAACTTCTCAAACTCCTCATCAGACAGGCCTGCAATCCCTTTCGCCTCTTCATAGCTCAAATATCTGTCAACATCCTCAAGTTTCGTGCTGAAGTCAACTATTGGTTTTTCAAGCTTCATATTCGGCTCAATTTTGCTGAGTCCAAAGTCCTCAGCCCTCGCTTCCCCCCTCTTAATCCTCCTGAGCAGGGAGGAGCCTTCTGGAATACTGTTTCTGTATATTATCTCAAGTGGTATCAGAAAATTTCCCATGAACTCTTTGAAGATTGAGTAGTCACCATTTACTGGCTTTACGACCCTCACCAGCTTGACCTCCATCGTGTTTACGGGCGAGTCAACTTCATCAAATCTCTTAGTTTTCTCATCCTCAACAAGGCCGATGTAATGTGTCTTTATCTCGATCTCCTCAAGTCTCTCGAAGAAGTAAGCAGAAATCATGCAAAGAGCCTTTCCTTTATCCTCTATTTTATCCGGCATCTCTCCATAGTCAAAAACTGAATAGCGATCTGAAAAAATGAATCTGCCGACTCCAAGACTGTCTTTCGGCTCTTTAATAATTACCAAATCCTTAACGCTCCCCATCTAATCACCTCAGTTCCTCATCGGCTTTATAAATCTCTCCCTTCTTTCTATCTTGGTAATCCTTCACCTTCTTCCTAACTCTCTCATCCGTTAATGCTGCAATTTTTGCCACAGCCAGAGCGGTATTCTCGGCTTCCATCACCAAAAGAGGAGCAACGCCTGATGGCATCCTTATGCTTGAAAGAATGTCCATACCAGCAAATCTGTCGCTGTAGGGGGGTGATGCAATAACAGGATTTACCGTGTTAGCATCAACGAATCCGCTTAAAGCATTACTTCTCCCAGCAACTGTTACAAAAACAACATCCTCATCTTCGTACTCTCTGAGTATTTCTAGGACTTTTTCTGGAGTCTTGTGGGCGGATGCGATTCTCAAAACGCTCTCAACCCCGAACTCAGAGAGCTTTCCAGCTATTTTTCTGCAATAATCCAGATCAAACTTTGAACCCATGATTATTACCACCTTCATGATTTACCACCTTTTCTTTCTCCAGGCAGAATTTCAATAACGTTGTCATATGTCCCAAGCAGTTCCTTTAGCTTAGGAATCCACACATAATATAACCTTCTCGGTGCCTTAAACTAAGTTGCATAGTAAATCTCCTTCGGGCAAATTTGAAGTGGAAAAATTTGACTAAATGATGCTGAAGCATCCCTGCCAGATGAACTTCACTGAGATGTAGAGGAAGATGAAGCCGAATATGGCTTTTATTGCCCACGGTGGCACAACTTTAGTTAATCTCGCCCCAGCCTGAGCGCCAATTATCGTTCCAATACCGAGGCATATCGCTGCAATAATATCAACAACACCCTGATAGAGCTTAAAAGCTCCGCTGACGACCGCCATGCTGACGAATGATGCCAGAGATGTGCCGACTGCAATTTTCACCGGAGAACTCAGGAGGTATATGAAGGATGGAACAAGTGCATAGCCGCCTCCCAGCCCGACAATTCCAGTGATAATTCCTATGACAAAGCCTATTGTGGCCTTCGCAGCGTTAGATCCCGGAATCTCGTTACCCAGCTTTTCTTGGCATTGCTCTCTTTATTCCTTCGTATATCATCCTGATACTGACGTATAGGAACGCTGAGCCGAGGATGAAGTTCAGCAGCCAGATCTGGTTAGCGATGAAGAAGAATATTATTGAACCCACGGCAGCTCCAGCAGCACCACTAACTCCCACAACTTTTGCTGTAGAATAGTCAACGTTCTTCAGCCTCTTATATGTCCAATTGCTCCCGATGTTGCTGTTAAGATGACCGCTGTTATCGTCGTCCCTATTGCAACCGGAAGCGGGTAGTTGAAAACGAAAGCCAAGGCTGGGAGCATTATCACGCAACCACCTATACCCCAGCAGTCCACCAAGTGTGCT
>JAPDIY010000011.1 GCA_029259335.1 Archaeoglobi archaeon | reverse complement strand
GTCCCAGTAATCCTCGACAAGCCTGTCTACCAATGCAATGCTGTTAGCGGTGTTAGCATGCTGAAATTCTCCTGCTACAAGGATCTTTCGCGAAGCATCGTCAATGATTGCACAGAACTTAACGCCATCCTTATCGAACCAGTCAATATGCCCTGCTGACATCGAATACTCTCTTTCATACCTTATGTATGGCTTTCTTCTTCTCTTCTTTCTTGGTTCTTCCTTTGCCAAGCCCTCTTCGAGCAGGAATTTGTGAATTCTGTTGTGTGGGATGTGGATGCCATAAACCTGCTCTATTATCCTTTCGAGCCTTCTCGCTCCAAGTTTGTACTTTGCTTTAGCTTCTCTGATTATTTCCTTCTCTTCCTCGCTTAACTCCTTCACCTTCCTTCCCCTCTTTCTTATCGGTAAGTATTCTTTGTGTGTGAGCCAGTAAGACCATACTCTCTTTACTGTTGAGATGCTGACTCTCATCTCAAACGCTATCTCTCTGTTAGTTTTTCCTCTTTGCTTGTGTCTTACAATGTACCTTATTTTCTTCTCTGTCAGTCTGCCGTAACCCATTAGTTGTTGGAGGGTATTTAAAGTCAAATTTTTTGGGACTATACACCCCGATTTTTTACCTCTTTATTTTACCCGGAAGGATGAACTCGTACCTGCTGAAAATGATTTTTGTGACTATGAAGCGGTGAATCCTCCTCAAATTGAGATATAGGCTCCATATGAATGCATCTTCCTTATAGTACTTCTCGATCTCCTTCTCTGTTATCGGTTCAAATGAATAGCTGGCGAAGAATTCGTTTGCAACTTTAATAAAGGGAGAGATTAGATCGTCTCTCCCCTCTTTGTAGAGGTTGGCAATTAGATCAACAACCACCTTTCTGAAATCGTAGTATCTGTCAAGTATGTCCTGAAGGAAGAACTTTTTGAGGAGTATTCTTATTCCCGGAGGGCAGGCTCGCAGAAAAATATCTGTGTCGAGCTGGTCAATCCCATTCTTCCGGATCATTGGTGTGCTGGTATCAAAATAGTATATATCTTCCCCAACGATGGCCCAGTTTGAAATCTGCCCGTCAAGACCTATCTGCACTCCTTCCTCCTTTTTCTCTTCATTGAAGTTCCAGATTTTTCTCATCTCGTCCATTATTCTCTCAAAAAGTCTGACAGCTTTATCAATTTCAGTCTTCTGAATGATCTTGTTACAGATCTGCTCAAGCTTTTCCTGCATGATGAAAAGGACAATCCTCTCATCCTCTGTGACCACATACTCAGCTCCACTTTCTGGAATTTTGAGTCCAGCAGATGAAAGTAATTCGATATATTCGTAGTAAGTCTGAATGTACTTCTCAACCTGCTCCACCGATTTGAACATCGGAATTCTCTTGAAAGCGATGCCGGGATACTCTGGGAGCTCAAAAACAGTGCTTATCTCTCCGTAACCCAGTATCTTTATGTTCTCGGGCTTTGCAGGATTCAGCCTCTCTTCAAATTCCCTTAAAACTTCCATATCGACCTTCATAACATTGTTTTTATCATCTCAACCATATCTCTCCTCTGAGATGCTATTTCCAGTGCTTTCCTCAGATTTTCTGAAATGTACCCGACATGTTCATCGCTGATTATTAGGGGCGGAAGAAGCTGCATAACAGACGTGTCGTTGTTTGCGTAAACGGCAAGAATTCCGCTGTGATAGCAGGAAATGGAGAGCAAAGGCCCATAACCCTCTTCAACCATCTTAATCCCGATAAAAAGCCCCTTCTGTCTTATTTCTTCAACGAAGTCGAATTCTTGTCTCATTGCATTTAGCTCTCTGGAAAGCAATGAGGCCATTTTTCTGACATTTTCCATAAAAGATTCTCTTGATGTGATTTCGAGCACCTTTTCAGCCACAACACATCCTATCTCTGCACCTCCAAAGGTCGAGACGTGGATGAAGGGGTTCTCAGCCATGAAGTCGTCAAGCCCCTCCTTGAAGCAAGTTGCTGAAACTGGATAAACACCTCCAGAAAGTCCTTTGGCTGTGACGATAACATCAGGAACCACTCCATAGTGTTCTATACCCCACATCTTCCCCGTCCTTCCAAGCCCCGTCTGCACTTCGTCCATTATCATCAGGCAGCCCTTCTCATCGCAGATCTCCCTCACTCTGCTGTAATAGTCTTCAGGGGGCAGAGGCATACCGAGAGTGGCTGGAATTGTCTCAAAAAGCACGGCCGCGGTGTCTGAATCCACAGTTCTCTCAACAGCATCCGCATCACCAAAGGGAACTTCAACAAATCCCGGAGCAAGTGGTTCAAAGGGCTTCCTGTACTTCTCGTCCCCTGCTGCAAGAGCAAAACCAGTATGGCCGTGATACCCTCCTCTGGCGTAAACAATCTTCTTTTTTCCTGTAAATCCTCTTGCAAGCTTTATCGCAAAGTCAACCGCTTCTCCTCCACCAACTCCAAATACCACCCGGTTTATATCTCCCGGCATCACTTCTGCAAGTTTTTCAGCAAGCAAAGCCCTATGCTCGCTTATAAGATGGTGATTCCCAATGTCCAGCTCTTCAACAGCCTCTTTGAGAGTTTGAACAATCTCAGGATGCCTGTGACCGAGATTGAAAACACCACCATTGCAGTGACAGTCCATCAGCTTTTTCCCATCCAGATCCCAGTACCACACTCCCTCTCTCCTCGCTGGAACAAAGTCGATGCCGACTGCAGTGAAAAACCTTACCTTTGCAGGGGATACGTGCTTCGAGAACTTCTCAATAATTCTTTGCTTGTCCTCCCTCCCCACAAATACCATAGTTAAAAATTGTAAACGTTATATGTAAAGGTTTTTGCTTTCCAGTTTTGAGTGTTTGCAATCTCACCGTTCCAACCTGAATTATCTAAAAAATTGTTTACAGAAGCTGGCTGAGATGTGATTTAGGAGACAGAATGAGCACTCTCTTTTAAACCAAAAGGTTTAAAACCGCATCCCAGTGTTATTGAAGAGCCGATGAATGATGATGTAAAGAAGGAGGTGATGATATGTACGTGAGGTTTGAGGTTCCTGAAGATATGCAGAATGAAGCTCTAAATCTCCTTGAAAAGGTTAGGGAGACAGGGAAGATAAAGAAAGGGACTAATGAAACAACCAAAGCTGTCGAGAGGGGAGTTGCAAAGCTCGTATACATCGCAACAGATGTTGATCCGCCTGAAATAGTAGCCCACCTTCCCCTGCTCTGTGAGGAGAAGAACGTGCCGTACATCTATGTAAAAAGCAAAAACGACCTTGGAAAAGCTGTGGGAATAGAAGTTAGCTGCGCCTCTGCTGCGATAATCAACGAAGGTGAGATGAGAAAGGAGCTTGCAGGACTTGTTGAGAAAATCAAAGGTCTCAAAAAGTAATTTAGGGTGGTAGTATGACTGATGAAGAAGATATTCAGCCCGCCGAGGTTATCGAGCTTGTTGGAAGGACGGGAATGCATGGAGAGGTTACACAGGTTAAAGTAAGGGTTCTGGCGGGTGAAAATAAGGGGAGAGTTATAACGAGAAATGTATTTGGGCCTGTAAAGGTCGGAGACATCATAATGATCAAAGAGACGGCAAGAGAGGCGAGGAAGCTTGCAGTGAGGTGAAAAAATGGAAAAGAGGGTCTGCTCATTTTGTGGTTACGAGATCGAGCCAGGGACGGGTAAGATGTACGTTAGGAGAGATGGCAGAGTCTTTTACTTCTGCTCTGGCAAGTGCGAGAAGAACATGCTCAAGTTGAAGAGGAAGCCGAGAAAGCTGAAGTGGACGAAGCACTACAGCAGGTGATCCAATGGAAAGGACTTTTGTGATGGTGAAACCTGATGGGGTACAGAGGGGTCTCGTCGGTGAAGTGATTAGCAGGCTCGAAAGGAAGGGGCTGAAGATTGTGGCAATGAAAATGTTATGGATAAAGAGAGAGCTTGCAGAGAACCACTATGCGGAGCACAGAGAGAAACCGTTTTTCTCAGCCCTCGTTGACTACATAACAAGCGGGCCTGTTGTTGCCATGGTTGTCGAGGGTAGGAATGCGGTGAAGGTCGTGAGAAATCTTGTTGGAGCGACAAATCCGGTTGAAGCCGCTGTCGGGACTATCAGAGGTGACTTTGGCTTGGACGTAGGAAGGAACATTGTTCATGCATCTGATTCTCTGCAATCGGCTGATAGGGAAATCTCCCTGTTTTTTGACGAGAAGGAGATAGTTGAGTACGAGAGAGCTGACGAATCTTGGATTTACGAAGAGAGATGAGCGACAAAGAGAAAGATAGAAAGCCGCTCAGAACACCGATAGTAGCTGTTTTAGGGCATGTAGACCATGGTAAGACGACCCTGCTGGACAGGATAAGAAAGTCAAGGGTTGTAGCCAAGGAAGCTGGGGGAATAACCCAGCATATCGGTGCCACAGAGGTGCCGATTGATGTAATCAAGCAGATTTGCAGAGATATATGGAAGGTTGACGTAAAGATCCCCGGCCTTCTTTTTATTGATACACCCGGTCACAAGGCCTTTACGAATCTCAGAAGGAGGGGAGGAGCTTTAGCCGACTTAGCCGTTTTGATTGTGGATATAAACGAGGGATTCAAGCCCCAGACTGAAGAGGCCTTATCCATCCTCAGGACGTTCAAAACACCATTTGTGGTTGCTGCAAACAAGATTGACAGAATTCCGGGTTGGCAGAGTCAGGAAGATGCACCGTTCATGAAAAGTTACGCGATGCAGGAAGAAATAGCCAAGCAGAATCTTGAGAATCGCATATACAGCCTAGTTGCCGAACTATATCGCTTCGGGTTCTCTGCCGACAGATTTGACAGGATAAGCGACTTCACAAGGACGGTTGCAGTTGTGCCCATTTCTGCTCTGAAGGGTGAGGGAATTCCTGAGCTGCTGCTCATCCTCGTTGGACTTGCTCAGAGGTATCTCGAAAAGAACCTAAGGCTCCACATTGGTGGAAAAGCGAAAGGGACTGTACTTGAGGTGAAGGAAGAGAGAGGGCTTGGTGTTACATGTGACGCCATCCTCTATGATGGAACGCTTAAAGTGGGAGATAGAATTGCGATCGCTGGAAAGGACGAGGTTATAGTTACGAACATTAAAGCCATTCTTAAACCCCCACCGGTCAGAGAGATGAGGGTTGAGAGCAGATTTAAGAGTGTAAAGAGTGTTACGGCTGCTGCGGGAATAAAGATCGTAGCCCCGAATCTCGAAAACGTGCTTGCGGGTAGTGAGTTCGAGGCGGTCAAGAGCGAGGAGGATATAAAGGCTTTCGAGAAGAGAATAAAGAAAGAGTACGAAGAGATCGTAATAAGAACTGACGAGGAGGGTGTTGTTTTAAAGACAGACACTCTCGGTTCTCTTGAGGCTTTGATAAACGAGCTCAGACTTGAGAGTATACCGATAAAGAAGGCGGAGGTTGGAGATGTTGACAAGAGGGATGTAGTTGATGCTTCAGCGAATAGGGACGAACTCAACAAGGTTGTTCTCGCCTTCAACGTTAAGCTACTCCCCGGAGTCGAGGAGGAGGCAAAAAAATACGGGGTTAGGATTTTCTCGCATGAGATTATCTATGCTCTGATCGAGAATTTTGTCAAGTGGAGGGAGGAGGAGAGGCTGGCGAGAGAGAGACAGAAGGTTGAGGCTCTGATCAAGCCGGGGAAGATCAAGCTGCTGAAGGAGTTCATATTCAGGAGGAGCAAGCCAGCAATTGTCGGTGTCAGGGTTATGGCCGGGGAGTTGAAGAGGGGTGTGGATCTGATAAAACCCGATGGATCCAGAGCCGGAACCGTGAGGACGATGCAGAAGGAGGGTAAGAACATTGCGGTTGCAAAAGCGGGAGACGAGATTGCAGTTGCGATTGAGGATGTTACAATCGGCAGGCAGCTTGAGGGGGATGAAGTGCTCTACGTTGACGTTCCTGAAAGGCATGCAAGAGTGATAGAGCGGGATCTTCTCGACTCCCTCGATGAAGATACGAAGAATGCTTTTCTGGAGTTTCTCGAAATAAAAAGAAAGGATAACCCGTTCTGGGGCAAGTAGTTATGAAAGCGATCGTATTCACGAGCAAATACTGTCCTTACTGTCGACATTTTGAGAATGTTGTGAAAAGGCTTGAGAAGGAGGTGGGCATTGAGTTCGAGATCGTGGATGTTGATGAAAACTGGGAACTAGCTGAAAAATTTGAGGTTATGATCTTGCCCACTCTTGTTTTGACAGATAACGGAGAGACTGTAGGAGGGTTTATGGGCTTTGCAGACTTCGAAACAGCTCTTAGTACAATAAAAGAGCAGATTTCAGCACTTCCTGAGCCTTACAACAAAAACTGAACCTCTCGGTCTGTTGTCTTCGACCCATATCTCTCCACCGTATCTCTTAACTATCTTGCGTACGATAAACAGCCCCAGTCCGGTCTGCCCAGTTTCTCCGTACTTGAATCCCTCCTCGAAAATCCTGTGCTTGATCTCTTCCGGCACTCCTCTACCGTAATCGGCAACCCTTATCTCGCAGTAATCCTCGCCCTCCTCAATTGTTACTTTAATTTTGTCCGTCCCACTGTGGATCACTGCATTCTGGATAATATTTTCAAAGACCGATCTCAGACCATCATCCGCTAACGCCCTGCCCTCACCGTAGACTTCAACATTTCCAAAGTTTTTCGCCACTTCCTCAGCAATCTCTCTCACATCAACGCACTTCAGTTCTCCACTCTTCACAGCTTTTTCGAAAGCTCTCATATTTTTCACTATACTAACTGCCCTTCTAACGCTCTCCATAGCTTTTTCAGCATATTCTCTATTTTCTTCTTCCAAGGCCATTTCGAGGTATGCCACTGCCGAAGTCAGAGCGTTGAGCACATCGTGGCGGAGAGTCTTGTTGATAAGCTCAAGCATCTCCGTAAGCTCCTTTAGCTTTTTCCTTTCAGTTTCCAGATCGGTTATATCGACACCAAAGCCAAGAACTGCTCTTTTCCCTTTGTATCTGATGGGAATTACGGTTTCATAAGCCCAGAGTATTTTACCGTCTTTCCTTACCACTCTAAAGCTGTACGGTTGAGTTCTCTCCCCCTTCAACATCTTAATTGCGTTCTCTCTCACCTTCTCTCTATCGTCGGGATGAACGAGTTCGATACTGCATTTTCCAATCAGCTCATCAACGCTGTACCCCAGAAGTCTTTCAAACACAGAATTTACCAGTTCAAACCTCCCGTCCACGAGAATGCATTGCGCAACTGGAGAGCGGTTGAAAATACTCCTGAAAAGCTCCTCACTCTCCTTTATCTTATCCTCCAGAATCTTCCTTGCCGTAATATCCAGACATGCTACAATAATCGCCTGTTTTCCCTTCCAGATCATTACACTTCCACTTACAAGAACCCATCTCTCCTTTCCGTCCTTTCTAACAATCTTCAGCTCGTAAACTGGCCTCTCACCCCTTACTCTTCTTTTCAGCATCTCTTCTGCAGTTTTACGGTAGTCAGGATGTATTATATCCCAAACTGACATCTCTGTCAACTCTTCTTTGCTGTATCCCGTTAATCTTTCAGCCATATCGTTGGCGAATACTATCTTTCCTTTCTGGTGAACGATTATTCCTGCTGGGGAAACTTCAGAAAGAGTTCTGAACAGTTGCTCTCTCTCTTTAAGCTCTCTTTCCAGCCTAACCCTATCCGTTATATCCCTCCCAACCACAATACTCCCTGTAAATGTCTCGTAGGTCTGAATGCTGTAAATCCTTCCGTCATGCTCACATATTTCCCCTCTACACTCATCCGGCAATTTTTCACCAACAATGTCTCCGAGAACGTTCCTAGCTGCTTCGTTCATTTCAACAATCTTCTCTTCTTTATCAAGAAACAAAACAACATCTGGAGCTTTTCTAAGCATGTCCTCTTTCTCTTTACTCAATATCGTGTATTCGAGGGTATAATCCAGCTTTTCGAGCAGAGGTTTAAGCGCCTTAAAGTACTCAGGTGGGATTTTTTCATCTCTACAAAACCGAATTTCCAGAATTTTTCCTGAAAACTCAATGCAGTGCTGAAACTCTCCTTTCTCTGGTATTCTAATGTTCAGATTTATTACTGGAACTTCAGCACAAAAGCACGAGAAGTTGAATCTCCTCAGTACTGTTTTTCCAAAATCGGTGAGAAGTTTTTCTGGATCTCCGGGAGATATTAACATTGAAAGCTCGTAAAGTGTCAGCACCAACTCTTTTTTTCCAATCAATCCAAACCACCCACCACGACGGTCTTATTGTAAAAATCAGGATATGTTTTTTTCGCCGCAATTTCTCCTATCGTCATAGCTCCAGCAGCATCTTTTAGGTATTTAAGTTCTTGTTTGTAATGCTCACTAAGATAAAGCATGCGAGAGATGCAGTCAAAGGCTATCAGATTCTCCCCCTCGATGTCGGCACATTCTCTCGCAGCAGACAAGAGCGATTTAGCATCACCATGCATGAGGCTCAGGACACAGTTCTCAGGCACCTTTCCTGCACATACTATTGCTCCACTGTTAACAGCAAGTGGATCCTTTACCACCATCTCACCCTCCAGCCTTCGCAATCCGAAAGGGTATCCTTTTGCAACGTCAAAGAAGTTCTCCGGATCTATTTCAACTCCAATACTCTCAAGCGCCTCGCTGTAAACGTCAAAAGCCGATCTCCAGTCCAGCTCAACTACCCTTCTCCCCTGAGTTTTCGTGGATATAAACTCAAGCTCTGTCGCTCTCCATCCATGTCTAACTTTCACATTAAATTCGAAAGGCAGAGAAACAAAGAGGCAGTCTTTGCTAAAAAAGCCGCGGGTATCAAACAGGCACTGAATATTTTTACCAAGTGAGCCCGCTCCCCCTCCGATATATGTGACACTGCCATATTTCATGAAAGCTTTTTCCAGAATCTCCTCTGAGCCATCAAAATTTCCATCTGCAAAAACCATCAGGGTTCTGCCATCTGTTTCTTTAAGTTCGCTCCCTCTGAAGACATCCACCTTAAAGTCGAATCTCACCACAATTACTCTGTCCGAGTATCTTCTACCTCTGAAGAAGATTTCTGGAAAAATTGCTCCGAAGAATGGCGATTTTAGTTCTGCGATGCTCTCCTTTAACTCATCCACACATTGCTCAGAGGCGAGTATCATCAGATGCTCAGCACCATCGAACTCTCCTATCTCCTCCGGTTTTACATTGTCAAACCCCATCATACTTTTTTCTCCAGTGTTCCTGAAAGCAGTAAATAAAAACTTTCTCCACATTACTGTAATTGCTGTAATGTATTTTGCCAATTGCAGTCAAGATATAGTTATAAACCTTATCATGAGCTATATGACATGAAAAAGCTATTTGTTGTATTGGCAGTAATAGTAGCAGTGGTTTTACTAGGCTGCGCGCAGCAGCCGCAGGGAAAAGAAGAGGTAAAGGCAATAACAATCGGAGTTACGGACAAAATTACTGACCTTGATCCGGCAAACGCGTACGACTTCTACACATGGGAGGTACTGAACAACGTAATGGGGGGTTTAGTGAGATACAAGCCCGGAACAACTGAACTTGAGTTATACCTTGCAGAGAGCTACGAGGTGCAGGAAGATGGCTTGGTTTACATTTTCCACCTGAGAAAGGACCTGAAGTTTGCTGACGGCACACCATGCAAGGCTCAGGATGTGGTCAGGAGCATCAAGAGAGTCATGTCCATACAAGGTGATCCATCATGGCTTGTTACGGACTTCGTGAAGGATGTTGAAGCCGTTGATGACTACACAGTCAAGTTTACGCTTAAGAAGCCCACGTCCTACTTCCTCGCTCTACTCGCCACGCCACCCTACTTCCCAGTCCATCCCGCATACAAGGAAAACGAAATTGATACTGACCAGACGGCTGGAGGTATTGGCCCCTACAAGATCGTGGAGTGGAAGAGAGATCAGGAGTTAATCCTTGAAACCAACCCGTACTTCTTCGGTGACAAGCCCAAGACTGAGAGAATCGTTGTGAGGTTCTACAAGGATGCCACAACTCTCAGACTCGCTATTGAGAAGGGAGAGATTGACATTGCTTGGAGAACGCTTACACCTATCGACATCGAGTCCCTGAAAGCCAATGCCAACCTGAAAGTGATTGAAGCTCCCGGTGGTTTCATAAGATATCTCGTGCTCAACGGCAATGAAAGCACGGAATATCCAACGAAAGACGTTAATGTGAGGAAAGCTATCGCAGCTGCAATAGACAGAAATGACATTGCTGAGAGAGTCTATAGAGGCACTGTGGAGGCATTGTATTCTCTCGTGCCAATAGGAATGTGGAGCCACATTGACGTCTTCAAAGAGAAGTACGGAGATGGAAACATAGACCTTGCAAAGCAGTACCTGCAACAGGCTGGATACAGCGAAGACAACAAGCTGAAGCTTGAACTCTGGTGGACACCAACACACTACGGTGACACGGAGAAGGATCTCGCTCAGGTTCTGAAGGAGCAGCTTGAGAAGACGGGAATGATCGAGGTGGAGCTCAAGAGTGCCGAGTGGTCAACTTATGTCGACTACGCAAGAAAGGGAGCAATGATGGCATCTCTCTTCGGATGGTATCCTGACTATCTAGATCCAGATGACTACACAACTCCATTCCTGAAGAGCACTGCCAACAACTGGCTCGGCTATCCGTACAGCGATCCTGAAATGGACGAGTTGCTCGAAAAGGCTTCGACAGCTACTGACCAGCAGGAGAGAGAGCAGCTTTACAAACAGGTACAGGAGAAGCTGGGAGAGGATGCACCGATAATACCGCTGATACAGGGTAAGCTGACAATTGTGGCGAAGAAGAGCATAGAGGGCATAACACTTGACCCAACAATGATATTCAGATACTACCTTGTATATGAAACCTCTTAAATTTTATTTTTTATATTCTACCAATCTTCACAAAAAATATATACATCAGCAATAGGCTGGCTTCATGGAGGAAAACTTGTTTGTTGCTACAGGTCTTTTTATCATACTTGCCCTTGTTCTGATACTCCCATTTCGTGTCAAGAGAGTTGAAGAAAACCTAGAACCTTTTTTTCTGGTAATGGGTATAGCCTCTGTCACAATAAGCGGTTTGTGGAGCTATGAACTCGTTATCGAAGCTATTGAAACTCCTCTTAAAATCACAGAATTCGCAGGGATTCCAATTGGTATCTTTCAGGTTGTTCTTATCGTCGGCTTGGCCATACACTTTTTCAACAGGCAGGTTTACTCCTTTCTTGTTGCAGTCCTTAGAAAACTTGGAATGCGTGTTTTTGCCTTCATCGTCGTTGTGGTATTCGGGCTAGTCTCAAGCATAATTTCTGTAATTGTATCCGCAGTAATTCTGGCTGAAATTGCCCTCGTGACACCTCTTGAAAGGAACAGAAAAATTGAGTTTGTTGTCATAGCCTGTTTTGCCGTGGGTCTGGGTGCTGCTTTAACCCCGGTTGGAGAGCCGCTGTCAACCATAGTTGTAAAAAAGCTGAATGAGGATTTCTTTTATTTAGTAGAGCTTATCGGAAAATACGTCATCCCTTCGGTTGTAATTCTGGGTATATACGGTGCTATTAGAGTTGGTGATATATCTGTCGAGAATATAGAGGTACCTGAATATGTGGAAACAATAAGAACGGTTGTAATCAGAGCTATTAAAGTGTACGTCTTTATTGCTGCCCTAGTATTGCTCGGAGAGGGATTTACGCCGATAATAGATTGGTACATATCAAAAATACCTCCAGAGATCATATATTGGGTGAACATGATTTCTGCAGTTCTTGACAACGCAACTCTCGCAGCGGCTGAGATAGGCCCACAGTTATCAGAGTTACAAGTCAAAGGTGCGTTGATGGGTCTGATAATCTCTGGTGGAATGCTAATTCCCGGTAACATCCCGAATATTGTTGCAGCAGGAAGATTGAGGATTACAATGGGTGAGTGGGCGAGAATGGGTGTCCCGCTTGGTCTTTTGATGATGATGATATTCTTTGTGCTCATTTACTTTATCGGGGTTTGAGTTTGGAGAATTTTTCTTTAACGGGCTTGAAGAAATTTCGAACTTTAGACATGCGAAAGTATTCGAGAGGTTAGAGAACTTTTCGATAGCTTATGATCTACAAAGCCAATTTTTCAGAGGAGTTTCTTAAAATTGCAAGGAAATGAGATTTGTGACCTTCAGGCATCATAACGAAGCCTATAAATGAACTCTCGAGTTCTAACTTTATTTTGTCTGAATCTCAACCAATGAGAAATGCAAAATATGCCGAAAGCCTTAGGGAGAAGACAGATCGCATGATCATCGAAAGCCTTACTCAGAGATTATGCCAGCATTCCCAGTGCTCAACCTGAAATAAGGCAAACGTCACGAGCCACAAAAAGCACATCCTCCATGACATGGCCCATCAACATTTTCTTAACGGTGGTGGGCATTCCAATCTATCGCTCTGCTTGGCGATAAAGTTACACTTCAGAGAACTGCTTTTGATGAATGCCCAGTGCGGGGGGAGGGATTCGAACCCTCGAACCCCTACGGGAGTGGATCTCTCCCCGTCAGGTCTTGAGTCCACCGCCTTTGGCCACTCGGCAACCCCCGCTCATGCTTTACTTCTAACATCTGCTTATCAAGTTTACTGATCTATCAGCGAAAGGAGCTTTTCAAGAACCTCCTCTTTATCTCTCCACACCTTTACAGTTTTAAGTCTCGACTTTTCCCCGCTCAGGATCTCTGCTTTCCCAAAAAGATCGTTCAAAATTTCAACCAACTCTCTATTCGCCTTTCCGGACTTGGCAGGGCTCTTTAGCTTTATCTCAACTGCCTTTCTCCATTTGTTGTATCCAAAGGCAACATTTTTGGAGTTTGGAGTGACCTCTATCTTGATCACAACTCCGTCTCCACTCTCAACAACCGCTTCAACAAGCTCATTCTTTCCAACCATATAAGTTCTCGTAAACTCTATATTTAGCCTCTTCACTTTTTTCTCATGAAAGTCGGGATAATTGGTGCAAGCGGCTATACAGGCTCAGAACTCCTCAGAATCCTTGCTAACCATCCTGAAGCTGAGGTTACAGCAGCATCATCGAGAAGATATGAGGGTAAGGAGATCTGGAAAGTCCACAGATTCCTGAAGGGTTTTTATGACTTAAAGTTCTGCAGTCCCGAAACGGATAACTTTTCAGATTGCGACATTGTCTTCACGGCAGTCCCACATGGAGAAGCTATGAAGTATGTCCCGAAGCTGCTTGAAATGGGTATGAAGGTTGTGGATATCTCTGCAGACTACAGACTTGACAGGGAAACGTACGAAAGAGTTTACGGGAAAAAGCACGAGGGATATGTTGATGCTGTATACGGCCTTACGGAACTTTACAGGGAAAAAATAGAGAAGGCAAATCTGGTGGCAAATCCGGGATGCTATCCCACGGGAACAATTCTTGCCGTAGCCCCTCTTGCAGAACTCGAATTAATCGAAAGAGTTGTTTTTGACTGTAAAAGCGGAATAACAGGGGCTGGAGAGAGTCCTTCGGCCTTCACCCACTATCCCAATCTGCACGAGGCTGTTGTACCCTATAAAATAACCGAGCACCGCCATTACTACGAGATGGTTCAGGAACTTGGGAAATTGCAGAACGATATCAAGATATCCTTCACTCCTCAGGTCTTTCCGGGATCTCGCGGAATATTAACGAACGCCCATGTCTTTCTGAGGGGAGAGCTTAGCAGAGAAGAGCTTTACAGCATTTATGAGAAGTTTTACGCTGAATGCTTCTTCGTTAGACTTCAGGATGAGGTTAAGCTGAGTCAGGTGAGGGGGAGCAACTTCTGCGACATCTCCATCCATCCCGGCGGTGATAGGGTTGTTGTGATCTCGGCTATTGACAATCTCGTGAAGGGGGCAAGTGGGCAGGCAATTCAGAACATGAATGTGATGATGGGCTTTGACGAAGCCATTGGACTTAGATATCCACCGCTGTTTCCGTGAGTAGAAAAAATTTTTAGACCGCCCGTCAAAAAGACAGGGTGAAAGGAAAAGGCAGGTAAGAAAGATGTCCGCCAAAAATGTGGTAACGATAAATGTTGGTAAAAACGGGGTAACGGAAAGTTTAATAAACGAGATAAACCTTCTGCTTGAGAAACGTGGTACTGTAAGAGTTAAAATGCTCAGAAATTTCAGAGAATCCTCCGGAAAGCATAAAAAGGAGCTTGCAGAGGAAATAGCATCAAAAGTTAAGGGTAAATTGGTAGATTTCAGAGGTTTCGTGCTGACCTTTGAGAGGTGAAGATATGGCGACAGTGTATGATGTTCCGGCAGATTTGCTGATAAAGAAGGTTGCTGAAAGATTGAAGGACATGGTAGCCCCCCCTGAGTGGGCGAAGTATGTAAAAACAGGAGTACATAAGGAGAGGAGTCCTGAGCAGGATGACTGGTGGTATCTGAGGTTAGCATCCATTTTTAGGAGAATATACATTGACGGTCCCGTTGGCATAGAGAGGCTCAGAACGTATTACGGTGGCAGAAAAAGAAGGGGATCGAAGCCCCCGAAGTTCAGGAAGGGAAGCGGAGCAATAGTAAGGAATGCGCTCCATCAGCTTGAACAGCTCGGTTTTGTCAAGAAAACGAGGGAGGGAAGAGCAGTAACTCCAATGGGAAGGTCTTTCCTTGACAAAATGGCCACAGAACTAAAATCTGAGCTTATTTCAGAAATCCCTGCTCTTGAAAAATATTAAGGTGATTGATATGGATGACCTTGAAGAGATAAGGCGAAGGAAGCTGATGGAGCTGCAGAGACAGAAAGAGTTGGAGGAGTTGCAGAAGGAGGAGATGAGAAGACAGTATGAGATGCAGAAAAAGGCAATTTTGAGAGCAATTCTTGAGCCTGAGGCGAAGGAGAGGCTTTCCCGTGTTAAGCTTGCCCATCCTGAGCTTGCTGAGGCTGTTGAGAATCAGCTCGTATATCTCGCCCAGTCGGGGAGAATTCAGAGCAAGATCACTGACAAGATGCTTGTTGAAATTTTGAGGAGAATTCAGCCGAAAAAGAGGGAGACAAAAATCATAAGGAAGTGATATTATGGGTAAGAAGACGCTTGGTGTGAAGAAAAGACTTGCAAGGGCTTACAAGCAGAACAGAAGGGCACCGGTATGGATAACCATGAAAACCGCAAGAAAAGTCTTTGGCAGCCCGAAGAGGAGGCACTGGAGAAGGAGTAAACTTAAGGCGTGACGAGGTGACAGTATGGCGAAGGTAGAGGTTGAAAGAGTTTATTCCATAAGGCTGAGGCACAAGATGAAGAAGTATCCGAGGTGGCTGAGAGCAAAGAAAGCAGCAAAGTACGTGAGAAAGTTCCTGAGCAGACACATGAAGGTCGATCCCAAGAATGTCAAGATTGACACTGCTGTAAACGAAAAAATCTGGGAGAGAGGAGCGGAAAAACCGCCAACGAAGATAAGGGTCAGGGCAGTTAAATTCGATGATGGAATAGTTGAGGTTGAACTTGCCTGAATGAAGATTGCTATAAACGGTAACCCGCTTGTAGGTCTGTACGCGAAGGTCTCGGAGGAATTTGCAGTAGTTGGAGTGAGAGATGCAAAGCTTATCAGCGCTCTCGAAGAGAAGCTTGATGTCGAGGTTATTGTTACAAAAATTGCGGGTTCCGAGCTTGTTGGTGCGATGTTGGCTCTGAATTCAAGGGGGGCAGTTGTGAGCAGCCATGTACTCTCGCATGAACTGAAGGAGCTGGAAAGAAAGCTCGATGTGAAGGTGATAGAGACACTCATGACCTGCTTTGGCAATAATCTCTGTATAAACGATCAGGGAGGGATAGCGAATCCGGAAATGAGCGACGAGCTGATTGAGGAGATAAGCGATTTTCTTGACATAAATTTAATTCGGGGGACTGTGGGAGGTATAAAGACCGTCGGGATGGCGGCTGTGGTTACAAACACGGGTGGTTTGGCAAATCCAAATATCAGCGAGTGGGAGATAAAGAGGCTTGAGGAGGTTGCGGGTGTTGAGGTGCTCACAGGCACCGTGAATTTTGGAACAGACATGGTCGGCTCAAGCCTGCTCGCAAACTCGAAAGGTTATGTTGTGGGTAGAGACACAACAGGTTTTGAGCTGGGAATAGTTGAAGAGGCTCTGTTTCCGTGAGGTGATGGATATGAAATTTGAGGTTACCGGAATGTTTAGGACATCGGAAGGTTGGCAGAATTTCAAGAAGGTTGTGGATGCGCACAATGAGAGATTTGCGGTTGAGAAAATCTACTCACTAATCGGAAGCAACCACAAGGTTAAGAGACACCTCATAAAAATTGAAGAAGTGAAGCAGGTGGAATGAGATGGCATCAGAGAAGGATATTCAGGAAAAGATTGCAGTTCTTCAGTATCTGCAGAGTGAGGCAGAGACTTTGCAGAGAAGACTTGTTGAGCTGGAACTGCTGGAAAATGAGTACCGGAAAACTCTTGAAACCCTCGAATTCTTTGATTCGATAGATGGTGAGATCGAGGCTTTGATGAATCTTGGCGGTGGGGTTTTTGCCTACGTTGACGTGAAGAACAGCAAGAAGATGCTCGTGGACATCGGTTCAGGTGTCGTGGTTGAGAGGGAGGTTAAGGAGGCAATTGAATTCGTCAAAAAGAAGATCAAGAAAATAGAAGAGAACTCTCAGAGTCTCACAGCAATGCTTCAGCAGGTTCTTGCCCAGGCTTCGAAGATTCAGGAAGAACTTGCAAAGAAGGAAAGAGAGGAGAGAGAGTAAATGTTTAAAGCTCTGAAGGAGAAGATCAAATCTTTAAGGAAGAAGATTGAGGAGGAGGAGAAGCAGGAGGAGCAGAGAATACAGGAAAAGCTGAAGGAAGAGGTAAAGGAGAAAAGGGTGGGGCTGAAAGAGAAGCTCACAGCACTTGTGGTGAGCAGAGAGGTCGTCATTGACGAGAAAAAAGTTGAAAATATTCTTGAGGAACTTGAAATAATTCTTCTCGAAAGTGATGTCGCATTTGAAGTTGTCGATGCGATCTCCGAGGCTTTGAAAGAGAGACTCGTGGGGAGAAGGAAGAAGATAACGGAGAAGCTTTCGGATATAGTGATAGAGGAGCTTAAGAGCATAATTCTTGAGATACTTGACACGAATAGGTTCGACTTTGATGAATTCGTCGCAGAGAAGTTGAGGGAGAAGAAGCCACTGAACATAGCCTTCGTCGGTGTCAACGGGACCGGGAAAACCACCACAATAGCAAAAGTTGCAAACAGGCTTATGAAGCAGGGTTACTCCGTTGTTCTCGCTGCAGGCGACACGTTCAGGGCAGGGGCGATTGAGCAGCTTGAAGAGCATGCAAAAAGGCTTGGAGTCAGGTTGATAAAGCACAAACAGGGATCTGACCCTGCGGCGGTAATTTTCGACGCAATAAAGCATGCCGAGAGCAAGGGGATTGATGTTGTGCTTGCAGATACAGCAGGGAGGATGCATACAAAGAAGAACCTGCTTGACCAGCTTGAGAAGATAAAGAGGGTTACGAAACCAGATCTGATTATCTTCGTTGATGAAAGCATAGCGGGAAATGATGCGGTTGAAAGGGCAAAGATGTTTGCGGAAACTGTGGGTATAGACGGCAACATTCTGACGAAGCTTGACGCAGATCCAAAGGGAGGGACGGCGATTTCGATAAGCTATGTTACAGGAAAGCCGGTGCTCTTCTTTGGCGTCGGGCAGGAGTATGATGATCTCGTCAAATTTGACTCGAAATGGCTGATTGAGAGAATATTTTCATGAGAATTCTGATCCCTTTTAAGGCTTCGAATCCGAAATCCAGACTTTCCGACATTTTGAGCTTTGAAGAGAGGAAAAGGCTTGCTGAGCTGATGCTTCTTGATGTGATAGATGTTGTCAAATCCTTCGGCGAGATCGAGGTTATAACCCCCGCCGAGATTGAGATAGAGGGTGTGGATGTCGTTGTTGATAGCTCAGACCTCAACACGTCAATAAACAGAGAACTTGACGATGTTCCCGTTGCGGTTGTGATGTCAGACCTGCCCCTCCTCGACAAATTAACTCTCTCAAGATTTTTCGAAACCGAAGGAGACGTTGTGTTGGCACCGGGAAGGAAAGGAGGCACTAACATGCTGATAGCAAGAAAGGTAGGATTTAGGGTTTCATATCATTACGGTAGTTTCTTCAAGCATTTGGAATATGCCAAGCGGAATGGTTTTTCCGTTTCCGTTTTTGACTCCTTCTTTTCTTCCGTCGATATTGACGACAAAAATGACCTTCTCGAACTTCTTCTACATGGTGAGGGAAAGAGGTCATGTGAGTATCTAAAAAAGATCGGCTTTACCGTCAGATTTGAAAAGATACCCCAACTTGAACGCAGAGTTTTTATGCAATCTTAATTAATAAAGTACAATGGAAGACTTTGAAATCTGGGTTGAAAAATACCGCCCACGAACGCTTGACGAGGTAGTGGGACAGGATGAGGTCATTCAGAGGTTAAAGGGATACGCGGAGAGGAAGAACATCCCCCACCTGCTTTTTTCCGGCCCACCCGGAACAGGAAAGACGGCAACTTCGATTGCACTCGCAAGGGATCTTTTTGGAGAGAACTGGAGGGACAACTTCATTGAGATGAATGCGAGCGATGAGAGAGGAATTGACGTTGTAAGGCACAAGATAAAGGAGTTTGCGAGAACTGCTCCGATCGGAGGTGCCCCATTCAAGATCATATTTCTCGATGAGGCTGATGCTCTAACAGCAGATGCTCAGGCTGCTTTGAGAAGGACGATGGAGATGTATTCCAGAAGCTGCCGCTTCATTTTGAGCTGTAACTATGTAAGCAGGATTATTGAACCCATTCAGAGCAGGTGTGCTGTTTTCAAGTTTAGACCCGTTCCTAAGGAGGCGATGAAAAAGAGAATTCTGGAGATCTGCGAAAAAGAGGGTGTCAAGATAACAGAGGATGGTTTAGAGGCTTTGCTATACATTTCCGGTGGAGATTTCAGAAAGGCGATAAACGCTCTGCAGGGTGCTGCTGCAATCGGGGAAGTTATCAACGCTGACACGATATACCAGATAACTGCCACTGCCAGACCTGAGGAAATCGGAAAATTGATAGAAACTGCTCTGAAAGGAAATTTCATGGAGGCAAGGCAGCTTCTCGACAGGCTTATGATTGAATACGGTATGAGCGGAGAGGACGTTCTGTCCCAGCTTTTCAGAGAGATAATCTCCTCACCGCTCAACGAGAAGGTTAAGGTGTATCTGATAGACAAGCTGGGAGAGGTGGACTTCAGGCTGACGGAAGGGGCGAACGAGAGAATTCAGCTTGATGCTTACCTTGCATACCTGTCATCTCTGGCAAAGAAGTGATGTGGGAGGAATACAGGGAGAGGAAACTGGAAGGATTTTTGAAAGCAAAAAATAGAGGAGAACTGGATTCGGATATTGTAAAGCTTCTTGACACCATCAACTTGCTTGAGAATTATGTCACGCTTTCAAGCTGCAGTGGGAGAATAGTGGTCATCGACATTCCAGAGGTTGGGGATAAGAGGAGGGTGAAGTTTCTCGGAAAGTGGCATGATGAGGTTGATTTTGAGGTTGTGTTGAGTACAGCTTCAAAAAGCGAAAACTGGGGGTGGCTGATTCAGTACCCTCCAATAATCCATGTTGCATGTAGAACTCTTGATGATGCGGAAAGACTTATGATTGCTGCAAACGATGCTGGATTCAGGAGGAGTGGAATTATCTCCGTCAAAAACCATGTGGTTGAGGTTGCATCTCTTGAAAGAATCGAACTTCCTGTTGCCCACTCAGGTAGAATACTCGTTTCGGAGAATTATCTAAGATCGGTCGTGGAATTTGCAAACATCAAACTGAAAAAGGGGAAAGAGAGGCTGGAGAGGTTGTATAACCTCATCAAAGCCTTCTCAGAGTGAGAACACCGATTGTGGCAATAAATATTGCTCCAGCGATCGCTCCTCCAAGCTTCTGAAGTGCATCAGGCGCATCAGGTTCAAGAACATAGGCTGCGGAAGACCAAACCAGCAGGCCGAGGGCTATAAGGAGAAAGGTCATCGTGAAGTACTTCGATACCTTTCTGTTCTCCGCGTAGGCATCTGCAGCCTTTGCAAGCAAGGAAAATATGCCTGAAAGCACGAACCACCATGCGCTGTAAAATACGAAGTTTGCAATGGCCTCAGATGGGTTCGGATTGTTGACGGAAGCATTGAATCCATTGACTAGGCTGATTATGAGAAGAATGGCAGAAGTGACGTAAAACACGAAAGACAATCTGCCCTCAACAAGAGAGGTTCTGATAGAATCAAGGAAATCTTCAATGTTCTTCTCCCATCCGTAGGCCTTGACCATGAAGTATATGCCCAAGAAGAATATAATCCCTCCAATACCCCACTCCGGATGTTGGAGAACGAGAAATACTGAATAGACAAGGAATATCATCCCAAGAGGTGCAAGAGTTATTCTTGCAATTTTTGGATCATTGAGCATTCTTCGAATCATAAAATACGTGCTCTCGATAGTTCTGCTCTGCTTCACAACTACCCTGTGAACGGAATCAATCTTGACTCTTGAGGAGATAATGGGCAGAACAAACTCGTCTTCCGAGCCGTCGGTAACAACAACAGCGCTTGAGGGGTTGAGACGCATAACAACCTTATCAAGCTGTTCTGCAATTTTTGAGTCAGAAACGACACCAACATTCTTATCTCCACAGATGGCAACGACTTCCACATCTTCTCCAGCCTTCTTAAGCTCGTCATATAGCTTTACTGCACCGAAAAGGGCATTGACATCCGAGTCTTCCGGATCAGCGGTTCCAAGTCTAATTGCGGCGGCCAGAATGTTATCTTTACCAATCACCGGTGATGAGATGTTGGCTTTCTGTCCAAGATCATCATCTCTGTCTATAACCAGTACTACCTTTTTCACCATTAAAATAAAGTCCTAAAAAATATATAAAAAGCTATCTGAACTTGCCCAGAATATCTCTCGCAATGGTGTTAAGCTGCACTTCCTTTGTCCCCTCGTAAATCTCCGTGATCTTGGCATCTCTGAAGAACCTTTCCACTTCGTATTCAGCTATGTAGCCATACCCGCCGTGCATCTGCACAGCCTCGTCACATATCTTTACTGCCAGTTTTCCAGCATAGTACTTCGCCATTGAAGTCAGACCGGGATCGATCCTGCCCTGATCGTAGTTCCAGGCTGCCTTGTAAATCAGCAATCTTGCAGCCTCAAGCTGAGTTTTAAGGTCGGCAATCCTGTGCTGCAAAGCCTGAAAAGCCCCTATAGGCTGTCCAAACTGCTTTCTCTGCTTGACGTAGTTTATAAGCCTGTCAAAGGCCCCCTGTGCTATTCCCAATGCCTGTGCTGCGATTTCAATTCTACTCTCATCGAAGAACTCAAGAACCTGGTAGAACCCCCTGTTAAGCTCTCCTATAACAGATGATTCGTCAACCCTGACATCCTTGAAAACGACCTCTGCTGTTGGTGAAGCCCTAATGCCAAGCTTTCCTGTGATCTTGTTCGTGCTTAATCCGGGAGTATCCTTTTTAACAAGGAAAGTGCTAAAGCCTCTGTAGCGCGGCTGCGCATCAGGGTTTGTGACAGCAAGAACAACGTAATAATCAGCGATATTTCCATTGGTTATGAACGTCTTGGATCCGTTGATGACCCACTCATCACCATCTTTCTCAGCCCTCGTTTTGATTGCAGTCAAATCGCTACCAGCCTCAGGTTCGGTATAGCAGCCAGCAGTTATGGCATTGCCGGAGGCTACTTTCGGTAAAACCTCTTTTTTCTGATCTTCGCTCCCAAATCTCATCACAACCTCGGAAGAGAAGTCCGAAAGGATTATGGCACTCCCAATCGTGCTGTCGGCCCTACAGAATTCCTCTACGATCAGAATGTTTTCAAGAACGCCCATTCCTGCCCCGCCATACTCCTCTGGAAAATGCACGCCTACAAATCCCAGCTCACAAGCCTTCTTCCAGAGGTCAAAGGGGAACTCCTCGTTTCTGTCGTATTCTTCCGCTCTTTCCTTGGTGAACTCATTTGTTGCAAACTCTCTCGCTGCATTCTTAATATCTCTCTGTTCCTGAGTAAGCTCGAAGTTCATGCAAAAAATAGGAATAGACGTTTAATAGTTTACGCTTTTTAGAAAAATTTACAGTTATGCAACTGATGAGAAATCTTTTATTTCCAGTAGTTCAATTTAAGGTGATGAACATCGTTCAAATGCAACTGTTACCGGGAGGGCAAGAGTGGTTGCTTATACTGCTGATTATCTTCCTGCTTTTCGGGGCAAGCAAACTTCCAGAAGTGGCCAGAAGCCTCGGTAAAAGTATGGGGGAGTTCAAGAAAGCGCAGAGAGAAGCAGAGATGGAACTGAGGCAGTTTGAGAGGGAACTCAGAGAGGGTAAATACACACAGGACGAGAAAAGGAAAAAACTTGAGAAAATAGCGAGAGATCTGGGAATAGATCCAGAAGGAAAAAGTGATGAGGAACTCTTAGAGGAAATAAATAAAGCACTGCCAAAAACGGAGAAAGCAGAACCATAATTTTTTTATTCGGCCTCATTTTTCGTTGATCATGCTTACTGAAGTTACAATCTATTGCAGAGGCGGGCAGGGTGGAGTAACAGCAGCGAGAGTTCTGGCAACTGCAGCTATGCTTCAGGGATACTACAGTCAGGCAATGCCGCAATTTGGCCCGGAAAGGAGAGGAGCAAGAGTAAATACTTATCTCCGCATTTCAGATAGGCCGATAAGAAGGAGATCGGTCATAAAAAACCCAGATATTGTGGCGGTTTTCGACAGGAAAATTGAGATTGATTCTGAAGCCAGTGTTGTCATTTTAAATTCTCCCGAACCTGTTCAAATCCCCAGCAGAACATATTACGTTAATGCAACAGAAATTGCAGAAAGACACGGTCTTGTAAATGCAGGATGGGCTATACTTAGTGCTCCAATGAGTGGAGCAATAGCGAGAGTTCTGGACATTGAGATTTCCGCGTTAAAGGAAGCGATGCATATTGAGCTTGGGGAGAGAGCAGAGAGAAGCTTTAAAGCGGCAAAGGAGGCTTATGAGGTGATTAAATGGACTTGAGTCCGATCCTATCAGAAGCAACTGTGGCTTCAGCAGGGGAAACAGGTAGCTGGAGGAATTACCGCCCGTTGGTCAGTTCTGAACTGTGCTCGAAATGTGGAAACTGTATCGTTTACTGTCCTGAAGGTGTAATTTTCGAAGGAGTAGATTCTGTGGAAATAGATTACAGATTCTGCAAGGGGTGTGGGGTTTGCAGAGAAGTATGCGGGCAGAAGGCAATAGAAATGGTTCCGGAGTGAAGAGACTCCTAACGAGCAATGAGGCCATTGCAGAAGCAGTTAAGATAGCAAAGCCAGATGTCATCGCCGCCTATCCGATAACCCCCCAGTCACCGATAGTGGAGAAACTTGCTGAGATGGTCGAGAGTGGGGAACTTGATGCGAGCTTTGTAAGAGTTGAGTCAGAGCATTCGGCGATGGCAGTGATACACGGTGCTGCTACAGCGGGAGCGAGGGTTTTTACTGCAACTTCAAGTCATGGACTGGCTTACATGTTCGAGATGTGCTGGTGGATTGCTGGATCGAGGCTGCCGGCTGTGATGGCCGTAGCAACAAGATCAATTGGCGCTCCATGGAACATCCATGGAGATCACACGGACATAATGTCTCTGAGAGATGCTGGGTGGATTATAGGGATGGCTGAGAGCGCTCAGGAGGCTTTTGACATGACCCTGCAGGCTTTTGCTGTTAGCGAGGTGGTGAACATTCCATTCGCTGTCGGCATTGATGCATTCACTATGAGCCACACTGCCGAGATTGTTGAAATTAGGAATGCTAAGCTGCCGGAGAGAAGACAGGCATACAGAATCTTGCCTGGCATGGAGGTTGCAGTGAATGCGGTCACTATGGGGGAGGCGAGAATGAAAGCAAGGTATGACTTGGCAATTGACCTTGAGAAGTCTGCTGAAGTTATTGAGAGAACTGACGGTGAGTTCGGCAGCTACGGTGGGTTGGTAGAGAAATACAGGCTTGAGGATGCTGAATATGCTGTTGTTATGGCTGGAGGGTGGTGTGGAGATGCCAAAGATGCTATTGACATGCTGAGAGACGAAGGAGTCAGAATAGGGATGCTCAGATTGAGATTCATAAGACCGTTTCCGGAAAAAGCTGTAAAGGAGCTTCCATCAGAGGTTCTGGTTGTTGACAGGGCCAATACAGGAATTAAGGGGATTTTGGGTATGGAAACTGCTGCATGTGGTGTTGAGGTAAAAAATGTGGTGGCAGGCATTGGCGGGCTGGATGTCGGTATTGATGATTTCTATAGGCTCTTTGGAAAATTTGTGGACGGAAAGCTTGAGAAGGTGGAGTGGTTGATATGATCCTGCCGGGAAATGCAAGCTGTCAGGGTTGTCCGATTTCGATGGCCATGAGATGTTTGGATGTTATAAAGAATCCCGTTCTGGTCATTCCGGCTGGATGTTCAACAGTTATAGCGGGTTTACATCCGAAATCTGCCATGAAAGCACCAGTTGTTCATGTTCCCTTCCCGTCAACCCTCGCTGTTGCATGCGGCTTGAGTGAGGCCTACAAAAAACTCGGAGTCGAGGCCAACGTTGTGGCTTGGATGGGAGATGGGGCTGCCGACATCGGATTTGCAGGTTTGAGTGCATCCGCAGCAAGAAGAGATGATGTAATCACGGTTGTGGTGGACAACGAGGCTTACATGAACACAGGGACGCAGGCGAGCCTCAGCACATTCTGGAAGGCAAAGACAACGACATCTCCAGCGGGAAAGACCGAAGAGAGAAGAAACTTGTCCCTCATCATGCTTACTCACAAAGCTGACTACGTTGCAACTGCCAGTGTTGGGTACATCAGGGATCTGAGAAAAAAGCTCAGAAAGGCAGGAGAGATGGCGGGGTTCAGATTCATACATATCCATGCCCCATGTCCGCCCGGATGGAGGTTTCCAAGTGAGAAAACGGTTGAGGTGGCGAGGAAAGCGGTTATGAGTGGTGCGTGGATTCTGTGGGAGTACGATGGAAAGCTTAGGCTCTCCAAAGCGGGAGAGAAGTACGCTTTAAAGGAGAACAGAATACCGCTGGCAGAGTATCTGAAGCAGGGAAGATTCTTGCATTTAAGTGAAAGAGACATCAGAGAGATTGAGAGAAAGATTGACGAGGACTGGGAATTCCTGCTCAGATTTTCCTGAACCTTTTTCCAACGAAGTAAACTTCTGCACTTCTTTTTCTCGAAGCTTTAGGACTGTGAAATTTTTTGAAACGGAAGTAAGGCTTGAGCTCGCCAAAAAATTGCTGTATCTCCTCTCCCTGAAATACCTTGACTACAAAATTCCCACCCGGCTTTAGCACCTCTTTTGCGATGTTGAAGCTCGCTCTTGCCAGATCTACTGAGCGCAGATGATCAATCGTCCACTTTCCGCTTATTTTGGGTGATGCATCGCTCATAACAACGTCGTAGGTTTCTGAAACTTCCCTTATCTTCTTAAGTGTTTTCGGGCTTGTTATATCGCCTTTTATAAAGGTAACTCCCTCCATTGGGGGCATAGGGTTTATGTCAACAGCCACAACATTTGCCCCCAACTCTACTGCAACCTGACTCCACCCACCTGGAGTTGCACCAAGATCGAGCACGAGATCTCCCTGCCGGATTAACTTGAAAGTTCTGTTCATCTGCAAAAGCTTATAGGCTGCCCTACTCCGGTACCCCTCCTTCTTCGCCTTCCAATAGTAGTAATCCTGCCTGTCCTTCATACTACCTTCACAATAACCCTTCTGCTTCTCGGCCCATCAAATTCGATGAAAAGAATTCTCTGCCAAGTTCCAAGCATCAGCTTTCCGTTTTCAACCGGAACCACGACCGAGTTTCCGAGAATGCTGGCTTTGAGATGTGCATCAGCATTGCTGTCTATCCTGTCGTGCCTGTACCCTTTTCCATACGGAACGAGCCTCTCCATGAAGTCCAGTATGTCTTCAAGCAAACCTGACTCCGCCTCATTTATGACGATTGCCGTTGTTGTGTGAGGAGAATAGATTACAGCAAGATCACTATCCTTTTCCAGACTTCTTTCAACCAAGCCTGTTATATCTATAATCTCTACTCTCCTGCTCGTCTTAATGCTCAAAACACCCATGAGAAATCATGGGATTCTGACTATATATTCCTTCCCTTGGAAAAGTCTGAACTCGCCAAACTCAACTCTGTCAAAGTATCTGTGCCTCGTCTCAAGGATCAGCCATTCATTCTGAATATCCTTCAGCAAACCCATGCCGAGATACCTGTTTCCAGAGTAAAGCCCAACAACCAGCCCCTTTAAATCCTCATAGCCCAGAATGTAAACGTCTTCAACCTCATAAAGCTCTTTCAGAGCTTTGATCATGCTGACTTCAACATCTACATGCTTTTCTGCCAGAATGATCAAAAAATCATCGCCTTTTCTGACTGAAAGCACCTTGCATTCAAGTACATCCTCCATAAACTCCTTCGGTATTTCCTTTCCGCTGAAAAGGTTTGTATTTGTTACTTTTGACACGTCGGCTTTTACTTCCTCAGCCCCTTCGAGTTCTCTGGCATACCTTATCGCTCTCATTCTTGATCTCTCTTCTCTGCTTCTCTCAACGACATGTCCCTTTTCGACTTCAAAAATTTTCCAGTCCTTCAGAAACTCTGGTTTTGGCTGAAATGAGGCAATTAAATCGGGCTGTACGATCTCTAGCTTGGCGAGCTTGTACTCCCTCGCCTTAGCCCCTTTTATCCAGCCTGTTGTGTCAATGATCTTTCTTCCTTTTCTCTTCTCAAGCTCCCTCCAGAGCCTCGCAACACCTCTCAGGCATTTAACCTCCCTACCCGTTGGAGAGATGACTCCGGCAAAGAACCCGTTTACCATTACTGCCTGGGAAATTGATACACAGTTCTCAACAAAACCGTACCCCATAGCACCCGGATGAGCTATATCCGACTGCCCTATGTCCAGATCGAGAACGTAGCAGCCACCTGTTCTGTTTGCCAGATACGTTGCTAGTGTACTCTTTCCGCTATCCGTACCGCCGTAAAGAAAAAGAGTGTCCCAGTCCTTCTCCGCTAACTTCTCCCAACTTTCTGGTATGGTTCTGCCGTCAACGATCGAGTACTCTCCCTTCACCTCTATCTCGCAGTCCCCCTTGCAATAGATCGGAACGTATTTGTCGGAGATAAATCTCCCTAACTCCGCTCCGAGAACCTCCGCCTCTCCTTCAATCTTAACTTCCCCTCTTGCAAGTACAGTCTTACCCCTGCTGACCCTCATTCTGTTGTATTGTAGGATATCTGCCACGACAGTATGTTTGGCCTCGCCTCTACTACTTTTGTGAAGTTCTTATCCTCCATCACCGCAATGCTCAGCCCATCCTTGAAGTTCTTGACCTTGTAGTACTCAAAGTTCTTCTCACTCTCGTTCATCCCGCCAAAGAAATAGTTTCCGAGAAAGTGCAATGCCCAGATCTTTTCATAGCTGTTGTTGATGAAATTGTATCTGTAGCCTTCAAAGAAGAAATCTACAATACTCTTGTTGCCCGATCTAAACGAGGCTTTAGCGGGCTCGCCGTACATAATAAATGCATAGGCGAAGCTTCCATTTATACGGGAGAGATAGCGGTAGGTTTCCTTTCCCGTTGAAACGTTTTTTCCCTCGATAACATCAATCGCCCTCTCAACAAGTGGTTTGTAACCCACTATAACGGGAGAGGTCTGATCCACAAGAGCGATACCCCCTTTCCGAACCTGCAGTGTGAAGTTGCCGTACTTGGTTTCATCCTCCTTTGCAAAGTAAACCTTACCCATGTTTGCATCAACGAAATAGAGAGGAATGGCAGTCATGTAGTTGGCAACAAGAATCTGAGATATCCCTGAGGTAATTTCAAGCACTGCTCTGCTGAAAACGGCACTGACAAGCACATTTTGCAGTTTCGAATTTACATAATCCTTCATCGGATCATTGGCCTCAAGCTGTGCGAGGTAAGTAAAATTGTAGTACTGCATGTAATAAACACCATCAGGAGTCCAGTTAACATAACTCCTGAAATCGTCAAGTCTGAACTCTACCTCTCTTTTCTCGGCAGAGCCGCTCCTCATCATGTAGGCAAAGACTGAGCCAATCATTATGAGTGCAAGCAGGAATGCGAGAATCCTCGCTGATTTCTTTTCCATCTTACGAGCCATGCTACTACGCTTTACGATGGCAGATAAAATTTTTGCCACTTGCAGCCGATGCCTCTTTATACCAGACGTGGCTAAGAGAACCCCAATGATACTGACGAAATCTCCAGTAGAAGCAAAGGAAATGCTGATAGGAAAGATTCTGAGGGAAGGAGAGTTATGCAGATCACGATTCGGCAACTATTTTTCGGTAAAACCATCACTTGCGGTTGTCGAAAAACCGGAATTCTTCGGCCATGAGTTCGACTATGATGTTTGCGGGGAAAGATATAGCGAGAGGTTTTTGAAATATGCGGAAATGGCTGTAGAAAAGCTGAGAGAGTCGCCTCACTCCCGTAGAGTTTCCATTCCGCTTTGGTATCCAAAAGACCATCTTTGCAGAAATCCTGCAGCAATTACAGAAATCTCATTCCTTGTTGTGGAAGAGCTGCATTTAACCGCTTTTGTTAGATCTCTTGACTGCTTGAACTATTTTGAGCACAATTTTGATTTTCTTTTAAGCGCACTCGAAGAAATTTCAAGAAAGACTGGCATTGAGTCTGGAAGTGTTGCCATGCTTATTGCAATCCCGCATGTTTACGAGAGAGACATCGAGAGGGCCAAGAGTTACGAAAATGACTTTGAGGAAATCTACGGTTACCACAGCCTTGCAACGCATCTTGTTGAGGATTACATCTCCTCAGCATGGCATTCGGCACTTGAGGTGATATACAATAATGGTAAAAGGAAAAGAACAGAGTGGGGGGATATATTTGAGGGGCAAGGAGAGAGCCTGTTTGTTCACAGGTTGTTTGTAGAAGTCAAAAATCCGGATGAGAACAGGTTGCACGACAAAGCGCCTTTTACGGAGAAATATGGGATAGATTACGCTTACAATTACATCATGCATGCTGCAAAGCTTGATGGGGAGGTTAAGGAGAGCATACTGAAGGAGGGTGAGGAATACACCTATGCCGAGAGGGCGAGATACTGCCAGAAAGATGATGTAAAGGTTGACCAGCTTTACAGTGTTATAAACAAGCTGAAAGAAGATAGATGCCGGAGAGACTGCTATGTCGGCATCTCAAGGCCCTGGGACTTGGTGAGCGATGATCCACCGTGTTTGAGGGGTTACCAGTTTACGAAGTTTAAGGATAGGCTTTATGGGACTTTTTACATGCGATCGAACGATGCTTATGGAGCTATGCATGCCAACATGTTCGCATTTGCTCTGCTCACCAAATACGTGGCAGAAATTACAGGTTTTGAGGAGTACGGATACAATCACTTCGCCCTTGATGCGCACATCTATTCTGAGTTCATTGACGCTGTGAAAGAAATATTGTATCCGGAATCCCCGTCATATTCCGATTTCCTGTAAAAATAGCTTTTAGCGTTTATTGCAACGACGACATGGGTAATTGCAGTTATCATTTTCTCTGCCATAGCGTTCAGGAAGTGAAAAAGTTAAAAAATCCGCCCCAATTTTTTGACACAATGCTATCAGAGGTAATAGCCGCCATCTCGTTGCTTCCAATGATTGCATACGTGCGGATGAGGAAAAGATTGCTTGGCTTCACTGCATGGTTTATTTTTGCAATTGCATGTTTAACAAAGATTCCCGACTACATTAAGGCTGTAGATTACTACAACACCGCTGTCTTCCTTCTCGCCTTCATTTTCTTCCTCCTGCTTTCGGTATCCATACTGAAAAAAAACTCGGAAGTATTTGTTGAGGTTACAGCATTCTCAGCCCTCGCATGTGCTGTTTACTTTCCGTTTGCCTTTGTTAGCTCTCTGAACACTTGGATAATCAACACAACGGCTACTCTTACAGTTACACTCGGCAATTTCATCGGCTTTAGCATGGAGAACTACGGAGATGAAATCGTTTTGAACGGGAAGATGGTCCAGATCATTCTTGCCTGCACGGCGATAGAGAGCATAGCCCTCTTTACTGGCGCCACTCTTGGGATAAAAGCAGACAGGATGAGGAAGGTAAAAGCATTCCTGATTTCCGTTCCTGTAATCTACATCCTGAATCTGTTCAGGAATGTCTTTGTTAGTGTGGCCTTTGCATACTCGTGGTTTGGTGAGAACAGCTTTTATATAGCTCACCATGTTGTGGCAAAGGTTCTCTCAACCATTGCCCTCATTCTTATTGCCTACACCGTTTTCAGAATACTTCCCGAACTTGCGGAACTGATTTATTCACTCAAAGATGAGATGTTCGGGGGAGCAGGATGATAGAGAGAAGCGGATATGGTATAATCATCGCTTGCCTTTTGCTGGCTGCAATTACTCACCTTACTTTTCCACCATTGTCCCTCTTCTTCATCATCGCTGCACTGTTCACCGCATACTTCTTCCGCGACCCTTACAGAGAGATTGGTGAAGGTGTAGTCTCTCCCGCAGACGGCAGGATTGATTACATCAAGGGAAGAAGGCTTGAAATTTTCATGTCCCCATTCGACTGCCACATCAACAGATCTCCGGCAAGTGGCAGGGTTGTTTCGGTTAAGTTCATCGAAGGCAGCACACCTCCGGCGTTCCTGAGAAAAAGTGGAGTGAGAACCAACGAGATACTGATAGAATCAGAGGACGGAATTTTCAGAGTTCTGCAGATGGCTGGAATTTTCGCGAGGAGAATAGTCAGCTATGTTAAAGAGGGTGATGTGGTTGAGAAAGGGGATAAAATCGGAATGATTCGCTTCGGTTCGAGAGTCGTGCTGGAAATTCCTGAGGGGTACAGATTTGTCAGAAATGTTGGCGAAAAGGTTAAAGCTGGTGAAACAGTTGCATTAAAAGATGAGAGTATTCAGGGAAGTTAGCCTTGCCGACTCGCTGACAGTTCTCAACGCCCTGTTTGGATTTTCTGCAATTACATATGTGCTTCTTTACGGTTTGAGGATTGAAGCCTTCGCTCTCTTCTACTTTTCGACATTTGCTGACGGACTTGATGGCTTCATAGCAAAAAAGACCGAAAAAAGCCCGTTTGGAAAAGAGCTCGACTCTCTTGCAGATTCTATCTCTTTCGGTGTCTTTCCAGCAACACTCATGGTAAGGTTTGATCCAAATCTTTTTCCATTTGCAGCCCTTTTTCTTGCTTTTTCCATATTGAGGCTTGCGAGGTTCAACGTTCTCAAATTTTCCGACTTTTATGGTCTCCCTACGCTTGTAAGTGCCCTTATCGTCACATCTCTCGTAAGAATTTCGGTAGATTACTACTTTCTCGCCTTTGCGTCCTTTATCCTTTCCTTTCTCATGATCTGCGACGTTGTGTATCCGAGAATTAGCGATGCAATAGCTTTTGCTGTCGTTGCAGTCGTTCTGATCTCCGCCATATTTTTTGTGGAGATGTGCTATGCCATTCTTCTTCTTGCGGGAATTTACACCGCTTACCCCGTAATTCGTGAGGTGATGGAAAAATGGAGAGAAAGGAAGTTGAAGAAGCTGCTTTCGAAGCAGGAATAAAGCTCGGAGCCCTATTTCATCAATTCATCGGCATGCCAGTAGCGGAGAGAAACGCGGATATACTTGAGAAGGCTATGGAAAGCTGCATGCTTCTCCAACCCTACGTGGTTGATGCAGAGGTAAGGATAGACAGGGACAAGCTTAAAAACATCTCCGCATTCGGCTACACGTCTCTCATGCCAGATATGCTTTATGCAAGGGTTGTTGTGAAAGTTGGGGATTCGCAGGTTTCTGCGGTTCTGGAATGGGATGACAAGCTCAAGTACCCTCTGATGAGGCTCATTCTATGACTGTGCCGATAATTTCTCCTTCTATGGCCCTCAGCAAGTTCTCAGGTTCTCCGAGTATCACGTAGGTTTTTATTCTACTCCTCTCTATAATTTTCGCCGCCAGAAGATCGATAACGACATTGGCCCCTGCTCTCATTGAACCCTTTGCGACGATCTCTACGAGTTGTGCTGGGCTCATCCTGTCGTATTTTATGGCATTTTTGTTTTTCTTGGGATCGTCAGAATAAACTCCATCTATATTCGTTGCGTTTATGAAGAGATCCGCTTCAACAAACTCGGCAAGCAAAGCCGCAGTTGCATCTGTCGTGTGTCCCGGAAACGTTCCGCCCATGACAACTGCTTTGCTGTACTTGGAAGTTTCCTCAACTTCAAGAAAGTCAACAGGTACCTTTTTAGCAGCACTTTTCATTGCAGAAATCAGCAGCATTGCATTCATCCTCGTGGCAGCTATACCAATGTAATCGCAGAAGGTCTCGCTCGCCCCAAGCTCTCTCGCCTTGCCAATATACTCTCTTGCAAGCTTTCCACCCCCTACAACAACAAATAACTGATTTTTCTCTGCAATGGTGTCAAGAACTCTGCCAAATTCTCTAATTCTCTCCACATCATTTCCAAAGACAGAGCCGCCGAGAGATACGACGATTTTCATCAGAGGTTCGTGAGTATTCCTGTTTTTATAATCTGTGTTTCAATAAGGGAAGTATTCAAACCAGTCAGTTTCGTAGTCCTCAATTCTGCCCAGATCCGAAAATCGAAGCAGTTCGGTTTCAATGGGTATTTCCGCGACGTATTCTATCTTGTACTTCCTAGCAAGTTCTGAAGCCTTTCCCTTCCCAAATATGTGGCTTTTATGGCCGCAGTTGGGGCATTCGAAGTAGCTCATATTCTCAATCAGCCCAAGAACTGCTGTATTCGTCTCCTCTGCCATATTGATGGCTTTTTCCACGACCGCTGCAGTTAATTCCTGAGGAGTTGAGACAATCAGTGCCCCATTCGGTTTGGCGTCCTGCATTACTGTAAGTGGAGCATCTCCGGTTCCTGGTGGTAAATCAACAATCAGGTAATCAAGCTCACCCCATGCAACTCTCCCAAGAAACTCTCTCAGCATTCCAGCTATAAGCGGTCCTCTCCAGATTACCGGTGTTTCTTTCTTCGGCAACAAAAACTGCATTGACATCACCTTTATCTGATACCTCTGAGTCAGAACCGGTTCGAGACCTTCATCGCTAACAGACACTCTGGCGTTCTGTATACCGAAAAGATGTGGAATGCTTGGACCAAGAAAGTCAGCATCAAGTATGCCTACCTTCTTACCGTTCCTTGCATAATGGACTGCCAACAGTGCTGTTGCCGTTGATTTTCCAACTCCCCCCTTTCCACTCATTACAGCGATCCTGAACTTGATCTTATCCAGTCTCTCTTTAATATCCGAGTCACTCACTCTTTTCTGCATAACTGCCTTTCAGGCTGCACGATTTTTAACCCTACCCTTTAGGTAATAACATTCATACTGCACATGTCTTCATCACAGACTTCTGGATAAAGTTCTGGTAGAAGAACGTAAATTGGAACTGCCCAGCAAACTCCGCCACAACGATGGCTGTTAATACACCTGTAGACCAAATTCAACCTAAACTCGTGGCTTGAGACGCCATTTTCACTTACCAAAAATATTCTAAACCCCAGATCCGGGTTCACCTCATAAGCAATAGTGATTTTACTCACTACCTTAGCTAGAACGACTATTCTGGGATTTCTTGTATCCACAAAATAGCTCACAGCAACAACGCCCGAATCACTAACAAAGAGTTTGCCTGAGAAATCTTTAAATCCTGAAAAAGTTCCGGTCAAAGCCTTGAGAACTTTTCTTGTATTGGCATCCCCAAAAAGATTTTCAATTTCATGTGGCTCAAGTTCTAGTGGCTCAAATACGATTTCGGACTGGATGGTTCCGTCAAGGGAACACATCCCACATTCCCGCATAGTACATGTTCAGTTTGAGAGTATAAAAGTTTTTTTTATTTGATTAAACAAAACCTAACATTTTAGGTAAATTTTTGACATTGCAAGTTAACTGTTAACCTGAAAGGTAAACACTTAACCTCCGAGGTCAATCTTGAAGAAAATTAGAAAGCTTTAATTTCGTTCAAAAGTGGGAGGAGCATATGAATATATTTGATATCATTGCCTCATCAAACCAGCGGCGTTTACTCCTAAGTCTGTTGTACGATAATCCCAAAACGTTAAAGGAGATTGTCGAATTAACCGGATTGTCCTCTCCTCTTATATCTCGTCAGCTGAAAAAACTCGTTGAAATTGGTCTTGTTGAAAAGGACGGCACAAGTTATGTGATGACTGAAAAAGGAGAGATTGTATACCTTGCAGTAAAAAAGTTCAACGATATCATTTCCACAATAGAGAAAGACCCCAAGTTCTGGGAAATTCACGATCTTAGCAGAATACCACCAGAGTTCAAGCTAAGGATAGACGAGCTTGGAGACTACACTGTCCTCAGAACTGAAGGTGACGAAGTGCTCAAGCATTTTAGAGTTTTCTCTGAGATTTATCAGACTTCCGACGTTGTTAGAGTTGCATCTGCAATTTTCTTCCCGTCTCATCCGCAGATGTTTGTTGAAATTGCTCGCAAAGCTGATGTAGAGGTTATCCTTACACAGAACGCCATCAATGCGTTGGAGAACAGTTACCATGAGGAGCTAAAGAAATATCTCCTTCAGGGGGGAAGAATGTACGTTCACAACGACGTCAAGTTCACAGTTATAACTACTGAAAAAGCTCTGTGCATGGGTCTATTTCTGAGAAGTGGAAAATACGATACAGAAAGTGGTCTTTTAAGTTATGAAAAGAGCGCAATAAGATGGGGATTCGATCTCTTTGAGCATTTCAAAAAGGAAGCAGTAGAGTACCCATAACCTTTTATTGTATGAAGTTTCCAGAAAAAGAACGTGTACGATGTGGCGATTGTTGGAGCAGGAGTGACGGGATGCTTCATTGCAAAAGAATTATCAAAATACGATCTCAGAGTGATAGTGTTTGAAAAAAAGATGGCAATGGGTCTAGATCAAACGAAGGGATGTTCTGGGATAATACATGCCTTCCAGCTACCTTTTAGATCTCTCAAAGGAAAACTGTGCCTTGAAGGTAATGCCATGATGGACGAAGAAAGTAGAGAACTTGGCTTCGCTTTTAAGAGAGTTGGTTTACTTCTTATTGCTACAAATCCTATTACCAAACTGGCTCTCCCTTTTCTCAAGTGGTGGTTCTCGAAGTACGTCGCAGTGAAAGAAGTGACAAAAGAGGAAATACTGAGAATGGAGCCTAACATAACAGAAAAAGTAAGAGGTGGTCTTTTTTTCCCATCGGGTGGAGTAGTGAACCCCGTAGAGATGACGTATACAGCTTACAGATTCGCGAAGGAGAACGGAGTTGAGTTTCGATTCAACTGCAAGGTTAAGGACATCAAGAGAAGACCAAACAGCTTCATACTAAAAACGGTCTGCGGTGAGTACGAGTCGAAGTATGTCATAAACTGCGCTGGTCTATACGCAGATGAAATTGCCAGAATGATTGGTTACGATCTTACGATAACTCCCGGAAAAGGTTCGCACATCGTGTTCAACGAGAGGGGTTTCTCGAACCACATAATCGCAGCCCTGCCTCTCAAACCTGATAGAAGGACGAAAGGCGGAGGAGCACTGATAAGCATAGACGGAAAGGCAATATGGGGGCCAAACCTTGTGGATGTTGAAAATAAGGAGGATACAAGTGTGAAAAGAGAAGAGATCGAAGGACTCAAGGAAAAGTTCGGAAAACTATTCAAAAGGTTGCCAAAAGACGTTATCGCATACTACGCTGGGGTTAGGTCAATAGCAGGTAGAGATTTCGTCATCAACCAGCCTGTGAGGAATTTCATAAACGTTGCAGGTATTCAGAGCCCCGGTTTGACCGCTGCTCCAGCAATAGCAAAGAGGGTTGTGAGGATGCTTGCAGCAAGCGGACTTGAGTTGAGGAGAAAGGAGAAGATCGTCAAGCCGAAATTCACAAGGATCAGAGAGTTAAGTGAGGAGGATATAGAAAAATTGGTTGACCAGAATCCAGATTATGGTAAAATCGTCTGCCTCTGCAATCTTGTAAGCAGAGCTGAAATTCTGGAAGTTGCAAGAGATTTTCCAAGCTTTGATGCTGTGAAGCACATCACAAGGGCTGGGATGGATTGTAACAAATGTCATGCAGACATAATAGTTTTAATGCAGAGGGAGCGTAATAAAGTTGTAAAAGATAGTGCTGGAAGTGAACTGATATGGTAGCAGTGGATTACGTCGTAATAGGGGCGGGATATGCAGGATTGAAGTGTGCGGAGATTTTAATGGATAAAGGGTTTAAAACCATGGTATTTGACATGAGAGAAAGTGGTGGGGAAATCGGTGTCTTTTCAAAATTAAGCGATTTCAGCTCTAAATATGAGAAATACATCGAAGAGGTGGAAGAACTTAAAAAAGATATTCCTGTTGATATTGGAACTGTAATAAAGTCAAAGCCGGTTATTGTTAATTCAGGAAACGGTTTGAAGAGATTTGAAGCGAAAAAGGTACTTCTTTGCACAGGTGCAACAGATGTTGCACCAGCGAAGTTAAACGTACTTGGAAAAAGGGTGGCTGGCATCTACACACTTGAAACGGCGTTAAGGTTGATATCAGAGAACAGCAAGATCGGAAGCAAGGTGTTAATCGCAGCAAAAGAAGACAGAATCGTTGAACTTGCTGAATCTCAGTTTTACAGGCTCGGATATGAGGTTGAACTCAGTGAACTTCGGGGAGATATAAGTGTGATCGGAAAAGAGAGAGTTGAGGGTGTGGAGATCGGAGGAGAAACGTATACCTGCGATGCTCTCGTTGTTTACGGTGGTAGAAATCCCTTCAACCCGCTGAAGTTGAGGGGAACACCAGTTGGAAACATAGTAACATGCACGTACGATTACTCCAAGGTAGAAGAAAACGTAAAGAATTTTCTTTCAAAGATTTAGAACTCTTTTAACTCTTCCGTTCAAGATTAACGAATAAAATGGAAAGATTTAATAGTCTTTTTTGTGATTGGTTGACAGGTGGTAATATGGATGTTAGGGAGAGGATAAAGAATGTAGCAGTTCTCGGAGCTGGATTGATGGGGCATGGGATTGCTGAAGTCGCTGCCATGGCTGGATATAACGTTACAATGAGGGATATCAAGCAGGAGTTCATTGACAGAGGAATGAACATGATAAAGGAGAGCTTAGCTAAGCTGGAGCAGAAGGGGAAGATAAAAAGTGCTGATGAAGTTCTTTCGAGGATAAAGACGACAGTTGATCTAGAAGAGGCTGTTAAGGATGCAGATCTAATCATTGAGGCCGTTCCAGAAGTTTTTGAGATAAAGGAGGAGGTTTTCAAGGAATGCGACAAGATTGCGAAGCCGGAATGTATTTTTGCCAGCAACACTTCAACAATGAAAATTACTGATTTGGCAAAAGTCACATCGAGGGAGGACAAGTTCGCCGGACTGCATTTCTTCAATCCGCCCGTCTTGATGAGGCTTGTTGAGGTGATAAGGGGAGAGAAGACGAGTGAAGAGACGATGCAGATTCTGGTTGAGTTCGTGAAGAGCATAGGGAAGGTGCCAGTGAGAGTGGAAAAAGATGTGCCTGGGTTTATAGTCAACCGTGTGCAGGCACCAGCAGGAGTTTTGTTGATGGCGATACTTGAGAAGGGGATCGCAACACCAGAGGAAGTAGACGCAACTGTAAGAAGACTCGGCCTTCCGATGGGACCGTTTGAGCTGATGGACTACACAGGTGTTGATACGTTCTACAATGCAATGAAGTACTACGCCCAGACCATAAGTCCAGATTACGAGCCACCGGAGTTCCTTGAAAAAATGGTCAAGGAGAACAAGCTGGGGAGAAAAACCGGACAGGGATGGTACGACTGGAGTGCTGGTAGACCGCAGATTGACTCAAGCAAGGCAACTGACAAGATAAATCCGATGGACTTCACCTTCGTTGAGATTAATGAGGCTGTAAAGCTTGTTGAAATGGGTGTTGCAACGCCTGAGGATATTGATACTGCAGTCAAACTCGGTCTTAACAGACCCTTCGGTCCTTTCGAGCTGGCAAAACAATTTGGAGATAAGCAGATTGCAGCAAGGCTTGAGGAACTCGCTAAACAGTTCGGAAAGAAGATATTTGAGCCCACAAAGACTCTGAAGGAGGGAAAACTTGAGGAACTGCTGAAAAAAGGAAAGGCTGCGGAGGGCGAAGAAAAAAAAGGGGATGAGTTCAAGACGATAAAGATTGAGAAGCTCGAAGGCGGGATAACGAAGCTCATCCTCAACAGGCCGGACAGACTTAACACGATATCACCGGAACTCATGGACGAGCTTGACAAGGCAATAACGATGCTCTGGAATGATAAGGATACGAGAGTGATCGTTATAACAGGTGCGGGAGACAGAGCCTTCTCCGCTGGAGCCGATCTGACAACTCTGATAACTCACCCATTCGATTTCCTTGAGCACAATAGAAAGGGAGAAAGGATATTCAGAAGACTGAGTGAGATTCCGAAGCCAGTTATTGCTGCGATTAATGGATACGCTCTCGGTGGTGGGCTTGAGATTGCGATGTCCTGCGACATCAGGCTTGCAAAGAAGTCTGCTGTAATTGGGCTGCCTGAAGTTGGTCTCGGACTGCTACCGGGATGGAGTGGTACACAGAGAATGGTCAAGCTGATTGGCATAAGCAGAGCGATGCAGCTCGCTTTGACTGGAGAGAGAATTAGTGCGGAGGAGGCAGAGAAGTGGGGACTGATCAACAAGGTCTTCGATGATGACAAGTTTGAAGAGGAGGTTATGAACTACGCCAAGAACATTGCAGAGCGCTGCGCCCCGATTTCAATGGCTCTGATAAAGAGGTTGATCAACAAGGGCGGAGAAGTGCCGATGGATGTTGGTTTGGAGTGGGAGTGCACCGCCGCTGGATTACTCTTCTCAACCGAGGATCTGAGAGAGGGAATCTCAGCCTTCTTGAGGAAGGAGAAGCCCCAGTTCAAGGGGCGCTGAACTTTTTTATATTTTAACCAGCAGAGCGTTTGCACCAAACATTCTTTTTTTATAACCGCTATCCACTATAGAGCAGATGCGCCTCAAAGATGTCTTCATCTCTGAGCTCAAAAAGAGAGGAATAGAAAGAATCGGGACAAGGCTGAAGAAAGTAATATCTGCTGAGGACCCAATAGCGAGGATGGCCCTTTACGTTGCAAACGGCAAAGCGGAGGTTTGCAAAAGCGATGGGGGGCTGCAGCACTCTTTTACCCTTGATGGACACTTTACCAACCTTCCACCGCACGCCTATGTTGGGAGATGCATGACAGAGATTCTTCTGAGCAAAGAGGAACTCACGAGTCACCCCTTTCCGTATATTTTAGTTGACTGCAGATTTTACGACGAACACTCGGAGAAGGAGAGGTGGAAGCTTGAGCTGCAGGTTAAGCAGACTCTCGGTATAGTGAGGGAGTACATGTGGGATGAGAAGCTAATAGTTACACATAACTTTGGTTATGGCAGATTTTATCCCTCAGCCGAGCAGTTTCTGAGGGAGAAGAGGATTGATAAGGTTGTTTTACTTGACCCAAACGGCGAGGAACTCTTTGACAATACGAACGCTGAATGTTTCATTATAGGTGGAATAGTGGACAAGTCAGGGAAAAAGAAAGGTTACACGTCCAGAATAGCGAAAGAGCTTGAAAAAGAAGGTATCGATGTGGATTCAAGGAGGATTGAGCTGCGAGGGGATGTTATCGGCGTACCAGACAGGATCAACCACATTGCGGAAATAGTTCTGAAAGTCGTGTTGGACGGTAAGGGTGTTGAAGAAGCTGTTAAGGAAGTTCAGCCACCCCTCGTTGCAAAGTGGAGGCTTAGAAAAGATTTGCACGAGAGAACGGTCAGAGTTTGTGCCGGAGGCAAAACTTTCCGAGTTGTGGCAAGGAGCGAGTTCGATTATTTCAAGGAATGGCTGAACATCAGGAAGCAGGATTTTTACGAAGTATGCAGAGAGCAAAGGTTTTTTATCGTTTCTGATAGGGTTATGGAAAGGATTAAAGAAGGAGAATGGGATGAAAGGAGGAGGTGTTTCAGGCTTTTTAAAAACAGATAATCATTCAGCTTAATCCAAGCTCGTCTTTAACCTCTGCCAGCCCCCTTATTGCCACCTCATAAAGCTTCTCCAGTGGCATATCCAGCTTTTCGATTATTCTTATCCTATTCCTGTCACACCCGGCTGCGAAGCTCTTCTCCTTGAACTTCTTTTTAACAGTTTTTGGAGTAACTTCGGTAATCTTTCCACCTTTAACAAGAGCACACGCTATAACTAGGCCAGAAACGCTGTCTGCCGCCTGTAAAGCAATCTCCACTGGTTTCTCGTAATTGCCGAAGAGCATGTGGTTGTGCCTTTTCACGATCTCAGCGATTTCCTCATCAACCCCTTCTTTGAGCAGAATCTCCGCCCCAACAATTCCGTGCTTCTCCATGTCCCCCTGAGTCTGCTCGTAGTCTATGTCGTGCAGAATGCCGATTGTCCACCACAGCTCTTCATTCTCTCCAAGCACCCTTGCAAGCTCCCGCATGACTGCTGCGGTTGCTATACAGTGCTTTATCAGCTTGTCATCCTTCACGTATTTTTTCAGCAGTTCGAGGGGTTCCATAATGGGGTGTTTACGATGCTATTTATTTCCTTTTTCTTGCTTGAGATAGGCGTGTGGAGAATGGTTAGAGTTAAACCAGAGGTTTTGATCGAGTTTATTTAGTAATATGCCAACCTCCACCTCCCCTTAACTCAAAGCAAGCTCGTCCATCAAACCTAATCCCGAACATGGACTCCCGACTTCCAATACCTGACTAAGAGTGATCACTACTAAGCAAATTTTATATTTCAGTACATGCATACAGTTTGTAAGAATGAAGCTAACAACCCTACTTAGCTCTCCAAGAAAAATAGAAGTGCTGAAAATTCTGAAGCAAAAGGCAACGAAGAGAGATATTGAGAGTGAACTGAACCTTACTCCATCTCGACTATCTCAAATTCTTGGAGATCTCGAGAGATCAGGGCTTGTGGAGAGAAATAGCAACATTATAGAAATTCTACCGAAAGGGAAGCTTGCACTCGAAATTTATGGGGTTTTGTCGAGGTTCAACAGGTTCTTTGAGAAGTTTGGATACTTTATAAACGAGTTTGAGCTGTCTGATATCCCCAGCTGGCTCATCGCAAGACTTTACGAGTTAGATTCGATTGAGGTTGCTCACAATAGCGGAGGCGTAATAAAGCCCCACAGGGAGTTTTCCTCCATTATGTCGAGATCGGATACTATCAGAGGTTACACACCTGTTTTCTTTAGCGAGTATGTTGATATCTTCTTGGAAATGGCTGAAAGAGGTGTTGAGATTAGTATAATCGTCAGCGATGATGTCTTCAGCAGGATAATCTCAGATTTTCCTGAAGACCTCGAAAAGGGTTTAAGTTTCGACAATGTCAGCTTTTACGTTTCAAGGAATAGATACAGATTCGCGTTCGTCGTTACAGACACGCACCTTTTGATTTCGTTCTATCTGAAAAACGGTGTTTTTGATTACACGCGTGACTTCGTTTGCTGTGGAGATGCGATTCGCTGGGGGAATGACCTGTTTGAGTTTGTCAGAGGAAATTCAGAGCTGATTGACAGGTTGAAATTGAATGAGTCAATTCGGAGGTGACATACCAATTTAGGCGAAAGGTTTTTAGTTGACGTCTAAACACTTTAGACACCGACTAAATCTTTTAGTTCTGAACTAAACTTTTTATTTCTCGCCTAAATTGTTTAGGTGTGGACTAAAATTTTTAGTTACCAATTAAATAAAATTTAAATATTTGAAGTGGTACGATTAATTGATGGCGGGGTGATTGAATGCTGAAGAGGGTGGTTGCAGGATTGCTGGTGTTGGTGATGCTGGGAAGTGCGGTGATGCCGGCGATGGCTTCAAGCGATGTAGAAGGGTGTGGCTGCGGAGCGTGCGAGATAACACTGAGAAGATTGGTTGAAGTAGATATTGCAAATAACGGAAGACCGATTCTAAAAGTTACTGAAATCAACCAAAGCCTGAGTGACTGGTTTTCTGAGAACTTCAACTTCAGCTGCGCAGATGGAAGCTGTTTGGCTTTTGACTATCAGATAGAGGTTAATGAGTTGCTCAACACATCCACCAACGGTAAAGAGCTTAAGTTCTTGGAGGTTAGAGTCTACAATGATACTGAAAGTCGAAATTTCAAATTGCTCGGCTACTTCTCCGAAACCGCAACCTACAATCTCAGCCTTGTGACGAGGATAATGGAAATGGATGGTGAGAGCTACTTCGTCACCACAATTAACGTGGCTCCCAAGGACAGTAAGAAGTTCGCTCCCTTTGCCGACATAATCGAGGTTAAATCCAAGACTACGTTGGCCGAGCACTACAGAGTTCTTGCCAAGGTGCTGAATGAAATTAAGAGGGGCGATGAGACGAGCTGGGTTTGGAACAAAGCGAAGAACGAGCTGAATTATCTGAGCAGGGTTGTTGAGAGGGACTTGACTGAGTACAACGTCAAAGGAGATGGATCCGCTATCGTTATTGACAGCAGTGGCTGCTCTTATTTGTGCAATATTACATGTGGCTCAGGATTTGCCATATTATGCCTAGCCGGTGCGGTTGCTGGAGGTCCTTGGGTTGGAGCGATATGTGGTGTCCTCTCAAGCATTGGTTGTTCTGCAATTTGCGGCGAAGTCTGCAATGAACCAGTTAATTGGGAGGACTTAACGTGTGCTGGTGCCTGCGACCTATTCTTCGTGACACCAGTATGCAGCAAATTTGGAGTCGCAGCACCCATTTGCGAAAAATTCATGGCCAACATCGGAATATGTACTCTCATATGCGACCAGATAGGATATCTATTCGGAGGATGAACATGGCCAGATCTACTTCTGCCACCTTCCTTTTAATGCTATTTTTTATCAACTTTCTTTTCGGATACCAGATTTTGCTGGATTTAAATAGAGGTTATGCGCTTACGCACAAGAAATTACTCGCAATTGCCGCAACTTCAACCATCATAGTGCTCGGTGCCTTAGCTATTATCGCGTATCAGCTTCTCAAGCATGGTTACACTCTGCGAGATATAAAAAGGATTCACATCATTCTGCTAGAAGAGGACATAAAAAGGCAGAAAGACTCTCTCGCAAAGTTGAGGTGGGGGTTTGTTGACTGGATTCTCTGGGCGATTTTGGCTGCAAATGGTGCGATTCTGTTTGTAGTACACCACATAATAATAGGCTCGCAGATACTTGATGTGGCGGGTATTTTTGCGGTGATGATGAGCAGAGTTATGCTTTACGCACCACTCGTCTTCCTGTTTCTGTACCCAGTCGGCAGATTGTTCGAGAAGGATTTTCCGTTCGATAGCCCACTATTCTTCCTCTCCTTCGGATTCCTATGTCTGATTTTGACCCTGATATCCTACGAAAAATTGGAGAAGATTTGGTGGGAACCTTTGCTTGTAAGCTTCTCATGGATAATTGCTGGTTTTATTAGTTTCTTCGCAAAGAACAACTGGAAGTTTGAGATTTTATCTTTTGCAGTATTGCTGGTCCCACTCACTCTTCTCTCGTTCAGGTGTCCTGCGGCAATTCTACCAGCTCTGGCGACTGAGTGCACTTTAAATCTTCAGATGGGCTCGCAATTCGCAGTTAAGCTGACAATCCTGACATTTGTAACTTTTCTCGCGATTATTACTGTGTTCTGGATTTTTGGATACAAGCTGAGCGTAAAATCGTTAAGAGAGCTTTCTGAGAGAAGAAAGATGGCAATAAAAGAGGGAAATTACAGTCCTTTCAGGGATCCTGTCATCTGGATAACTTGGGTTATTTCAATCTCGACTGGACTGCTAATCGCCTTGTTTATGGGGTTGATATGAAGATTGAAGCGTATCCTTTCTCAAGATCATTCTGTAGTTTGGAGTGCTGCCATCTGGAGATAAATTGTTGCTTACGCGGAGTGAGCCTTGCAATTCATTGCGGAATGCTTAGAAATGTTCTTAACGAGATGAGAAAGAACGACCATAGATGTAGAGCACTTTGCTCTGGAATTTATTCAAGAGTTTGTTCAGCGTTAACTACTCTGCTCGACATACCAGAGCTAACGTGCTTCTGCGAAAAGTATGCATGTGCTCCAGCATGCACAGGAGCGTGTGAGTCGGTATGCTGAGGAAGAAACTATTGAAAATTCTGAGCGTGCCAATTCTCTTTATTTTTTTCCAATATGTAGCAAAATTTGGGATCGTGGAGAGTTTAGCTCTCTCGATCATTTATGTTCTGCTGATGGAAGTTCTGAGGGACCTCGAAATACTTGTGGAAAAAAGAGAAACAAAATACAAACCGAGTTTTACAGAGGTAAGAAAATACGTTGTTTCAGAGGTGATTGTTTTTGTAGTCTCTTTATCCGTTACTTCTTTCTTGGGGGGAGGAATACTAGATGGTCTTGCGTTTGGATTCTTTTTCTTGCTGTATCTTCAGTGGTTCTACAACGAAACAGAAATGGAAAGAGTTTTCAACAATTTTCCAACTTTTCCAAAAATTTTCTTGATATATAGATATGCTATAACACTGCTGGGTTCAACTATTTGCTTTTACCGGTTCGTTTTTGATGATGTGCTAAAGAGTATAGTAGCAGGTATTCTGGTTTTTGCGCTGTTTAAAACACACAGAGTTCTTAATCTGGAATACGTCACAAGCGGAAAGTTCATTAGATCCGTTTCAAATCCTCAATGGTATTTTCGACGGGTCAAACATTTTATCCTTTCTGCTCCCACCATGGGCGTTGGGGCTACTGCTGGCTACATCGCAGCAAGGTCGGAGGAAATCGAGTCCATAGTTGAAACCGTTAATTGGACTTTCAGAGCTTTCCTTCTGCTGACCATGGTCGTTGTTGGTATTTTAACGCTCGGTAGCTGGTTGGGATTGAAAATTCATAAGATTTCGACAGAAAAAAAGCATGATAAGTAAAAGTCAGACTGTAGTGAGCGAGAACGGGGAGAATTTAAAGCTGCATAATCGAGGTTAAATCCAAGACTACGTTGGCCGAGCACTACAGAGTTCTTGCCAAGGTGCTGAATGAAATTAAGAGGGGCGATGAGACGAGCTGGGTTTGGAACAAAGCGAAGAACGAGCTGAAT
>JAPDIY010000034.1 GCA_029259335.1 Archaeoglobi archaeon | reverse complement strand
TGTCATGCCATATCCGCCACCGCCATACTCCTCAGGAATCACTATGCCCATAAATCCAGCATCGCTTATGGCTTTGAAGAACTCCTCGGCAAACTCTCCCTTTTCCTCCTTCTCCCTCCAGTACTCAGGTGGGAAGTCCTTGGCTATGTCTCTGGCAGCGTTTGCGATCATTCTCTGCTCTTCGTTAAGCTCAAAGTTCATAATATCACCAGCTAAAATAAAAAATTAGACGGGTTTGAAGTAGAGGATGTCTGTAATCTTACCCTCTCTCTGCTCCTTTGGCTTGAGAACGGGCTTTACTTTCATCCCCACTTCGACGTTCTCAGGTTCCACCTCTCCAAGCAAATGGATCAGGCAACCATCCGTTCCGTCCATGTCAATGACAGCGTATATTTCAGGCTTTTCGAGTGGTTTTTCGTAAGCGTCAAGCCTTGCAACCGTGAAAGCTCTCACACACCCCTCTCCGCTGATTTCCACAAACTCCGTCTCGCCGAAATCCTTCTCGCAGTAGATGCGGGGTGGGAAGTAAACCTTGCCACACTTTTTACATTTAGCTGCGATAAACTTCTCCTCATCCTTGAGCTTCTTGAAAAACTCATCTCCCGCCTTTCCACTGGTGTAAATCCAGTAAAGCTCAATTTTACCATCCCAGTGCCTCAATTCCTTCGGGTTAACAATCTTCTCGATCATCTTCATCCCTCCAGAGGCTTCCAGTACTTGATATCTGTAATCGCCCCTTCTCTCTCCTCTTCACTCTTCCAGACTGCCTTAACTTTCATTCCGATGTATACGTCCTCAGGCTTCACCTCATCGAGAATGTGCATTATTCCCATGTTTGGCGATGCGCCATCAATCGCTATCACCGCAACTATGATTGGCTCTGGAAGCGGTCTTGCATCCGGGTCTATATAGGATATCGAGAAGGTCTGGACAGTTCCGGTATCTTTCAGCTCCACCCAGTCGTCTATTGGTTTGAAACACAGCTCACAGAACATTCTGGGTGGAACCATTATTCTACCACACTTGTTGCACTTAACACCCAGAATTTTGCCCTCCTTCAATCCATTCAGAAACCTGCTTATCGCCTGACCGGCAGTCCATGAATAGCGGATATCTGGATGATCCTCAACGTATGTCACCTTTCCAGATTTGATGTCCTCATCACTCAGAGGAGTACCCTCGGCATAGGGGGGGCATTCAATATCCTTCTTACCAACAGCCATTCTATCACCTCTTGTTAGACATAACCATGACCGTTCCGACCTGCATCAGGTCACCCCAGGCCTGACATACTCCGGTAGTTACTTCCTTGGCCACCTGTCTCTTTCCTGCCCTGTAGGCAAGCTGCCAGTATAGTTCGCATGCCTTAACACCCATCGTTGCAGCAATTGGATTCCCAACGCCAAGCAGACCTCCTGACGGGCATGTTGGCAAGTCTCCATCTCTTGCAGTAACACCCTCTCTCGTCAGAATCGGGGCTTCACCCTTCTTCGCCAAACCCAGTCCCTCCATGTGGTGAAGTTCCTTGTAATCGAAGGGATCGTAGGGCTCGGCAACGTCAATTTCCTTTCTCGGATCGGTTATGTGGGCCATCCTGTAAGCCATTTTGGCAGCTTCAGCAACGTAGCGCGGGAAGTAAAGATCCCTGTTCGTCCACCATGTCGTGTCGAGAGCCCAGCCCACACCTGTAACCCATACCGGATTGTCTGTCACCTGCCTCGCAATGTGTGGAGCAACCATGATAAGTGCTGCAGCACCATCACTCGGCGGTGAGACGTCGAGCCTTCTCACCGGCAACGCCATCGGCTCGCTGTTCAGAACATCCTCAACCGTTATCTTCCCCGCAACCTGAGCACACGGATGGTCGAGGGCATTTGCCTTGTTCTTAACGCTGACCAGAGCGATATCCTCGTGCTTGATATCGTGAACATGCATGTATCGACGCATCTCAAGGGCGAAGATCCAAATCAGGTTCGGATTCAGGGGACGATCAAGAATCGGATCCCAGATGTACTTGAAAGCCGACTGAGGGTGAGGATAGCTCGATGACATCTTCTCCTCGCAGACAACAAGACAGATATCAGCCAGACCACTTGCAACATGCCAGTAACCGGCTATTGGAGCGAAAACTCCTGTGCCTCCCCCAACAAATACTCTCATGTACGGTCTATCGCTTCCTCCAGATCCGTCAAGCAGATATTCTCCCTTCATGTGCAGTCCGTCGAAGGTGTCCGGAGCGGAGCCCATCACGACCATCTCTATATCATCGAGCGTCATTCCTGCCTCTTCCAGAGCCTGCTTAACTGCCATGTAGCTCAGCTCTCTACCAGTCTCATTCAGTCTCCTCTTGAAGGTCGTCATCCCCGCTCCTACAATAGCGACATCCTGCTTCTTGTGGAACTTCAAACCGCTTATCTTCTCAACCTCCATAACCATCACACCCCGAAAACAGCTACAGCCCCGCTGTTTGCTGGCAGATACCTCCAAGCCTGAGCCACACCCACCTTAACATCGCTTAACTGTCTCTTCCCTGCCTCACCGCGAAGCTGCAGAACCACTTCAAGAGCTTTCTGCCCTCCAGTAGCTTCAAGCAGGTTTCCAACTCCGAGATTGCCACCAGAGACATTCACAGGCAGAGCACCATCCCTGTCGAAGTAACCTTCAGCCATCAGCCTCGCAACTTCAAACTTTCCTGCAAGCTGTAAAGCCTCGATGTGCTGCATCTCCTTAAAAGCGAACCTGTCATCAACTTCGGCAAAGTCAACCTCCTTGACAGGATTCGTTATACCTGCCATTTTGTAGGCCATTTTCGCAGCTTTGTAAGCGTACATCGCCGAGAAGCTTGCAGTGTCATAGCCGTATGTTTCGCTCCACCATCCAACACCCTTAACCCAGACTGGAGTATCCGTCAACTCCTTTGCAACCTCCTCACTAGCCAAAACGAAAACGACACAACCATCAGCTAACGGAGCGATCTCCATTTTCTTCATCGGATCAAAGAGCTTCGGGCTCGCCATCACGTCATCCAAGGTCACATTTGCCGCATAGGGTGCTGAGGCGTTGAGCAGGGCGTTGTTCTTGTTTTTAACCACAACCCTAGCCACATCCTCTTCACTCAGGCATCTCTCGCCCATATACTGGAACATCTCAAGTGCTGCTAAGTAGTACGGGTGCGCATTCCCCACATTTCTAAGCCATATCGGATCCATTGCAAATTTTACAACATTTCCAAAGGTCTGGATGTCACTCGCCTTGCTGTGTGCCTCAACAGCTACAATGTCTGCCAGACCACTCCTTATCTGCATGTAGGCTGTGGCAATCCCGTAAAGGAAGTCTGCACACACCGTACAGGTAGGCTTAACTACTGCACCAAGCTGATCCGGCACGAACTCGTCGAAGATTGCAAATCCCTCGTAGATGTCTTCCGCACAGGTTACAAAGCTATCCACGTCTCTCCTCGGATTTATACCAGCATCTGTGTAAGCCCTCAAAGCAGCCTCGTACATGATTTCCTTCCAGCTCAGGTCGGGCGTGTTTGCGTCGAAACCGGAATACCCAACTCCCACAACAGCTACCATTCAATCACCAATTATATTAACCATTTTGTGAATACTTAAACTTTACTTAATGTGTTGATTTAAAAATAAACAAAAAAATACAGTTGTTTTAAAATTGGTAATAATAGCTAATTGTTACATACATTTGTGTATCGAAAGTTCTATATTTTTCAAGTTAAATTTCTGGTATGAAGAATCTAATTTTCGAGGAAAATGGAAGAGTTGGTGTAATAACTCTGAACCGCCCCGAAACGAGAAATGCACTGTCAATGGAGCTTCTGATGGAGCTTGAAGATCTTGTCAGTAAAATTTCGGCAGAAAAGAGAGTTAGAGTTGTCGTGATAAAAGGAGCGGGAAAAGTGTTCTCTTCTGGCCATGATCTAAAAGAGATACTGAATCAGCATCCGGTGAATGTGGAGAAACTTTTCGAGCAGTGCTACAAGGTAATGTGGGCTATAAGAAATGCTCCTCAACCTTACATTGCTCAGGTTCATGGCGTAGCGACAGCAGCAGGCTGCCAGCTTGTTGCGGCATGTGATATGGCAGTGGCAGCAAAGTCAGCATTGTTTGCAACTCCGGGGGTTAAAATAGGGCTTTTCTGCTACACACCAACCGTCTTTGTGAGCAGAGCTGTAGGGAGGAAAAAGGCGTTTGAGATGGGTTTTACGGGAGAATTCATAACTGCTGATGAAGCTTTGCGGTTTGGGTTGGTCAATAAAGTTGTTGAGGATGAAGAGCTTGAGTCAGAGACGATGAAGCTGGCTGAAAAGATAGCAAAATACAGCCTTAACGTTTTGGAGTCTGGAAAGAAGTTCTTCTATAAACAGATTTTCATGGAGGACTTTCAGGCTTTGGCGTATGCCACAGAGGCTATTTCTCTCTACAGCTCAACAGATGATGCAAAAGAAGGTATATCTGCCTTTTTCGAGAAAAGAGAGCCCAAGTGGTGATTATCTCTCAAGAGGTTCTCTACCTTTCTTCAACAGAAAGGCGTATTTTGGATCCACTGCACTTAGCATTGCGTTCATTATATTCTTCAGCTCCCTCCTCCTTATCTCAGCGTGCCTGTGTGCGTGGATTAGCGGGATAAGGTAGCCATCAGCTTCAAAGCTGCAGAGCTTAGCAATAGTTTCCTCTTCAACCGGTTTTGACGATTCGAGCATGTAGATGTTCCCTCCGTCTGCAAACCTGACGAATGCACCGAAAACCTCAGCTTTTGTAAGATTTCTGAACTTCTTCGCATACCATGGCAGAGACTTTTTCAACTCTGGCTTGAACTGTATATAACCAGCTTTCTCCTCCCCAAACTGCTCCCTTGCGAGATAATCGAGTACTGCAGAGTCCGTGATCGAGGAATTGGCGGTAAACTCGTTCGTATAGAAGCTCTTCGCGACAAAGACTGCGTTTCTCTCAAGAAGCTTGTCCAAGGCATGTAGGTATTCGATGTACTCCAGAAGGATCATAAGGTTATCTCTGTCTCCCTCACCACCTTTCCTGCATCCGATTTCTATTCCGTCAAAGTACTCACTCCTCGTCAGCAAGTAATTCTTCCTCGCAACACCCTTAACGACATCTTCTGCAATCTCCTCGTACCAGCGATCGAGAACCATTATGAAGTCATCGATTATTCCCTCAAGGTCGTAGAGGTTAGAGAGGGTTGTGTAAACATCTCTGTCCAGATAGGCGGGTGGGCGGATTATCGCTCCCCTCAGCGTACCATCCATCAGCACGATTTCCTCCTCAGCCAAGCTCCCAAGCCTGTACTCGCTCGTGTGCATGTGCAGCCTTATCCTCTCCTCGATGTGCATGTGCGGTCTGAGAGTTGTCACCTCATGCATTTCCCGTATGTCTTCACCAACAGATGCAGCAGAGATTATGTAGAAAACAAGCCCACTCAGTCTCTCGATACCTCTGCTACCATCCACGCCGCAGATGGAACAAATTTCGGGCTCAGGCAACTCCCTCCACCTGTGTTTTAATGATTTGGCCACACTTACAACACTACTGTAGCTCTCCTCAAGTGTTCTCTCAAATTCCCTCAGCAGTTCATCACTGAGCCTCCACATACCTCACCCTCGACGTTCCACCCTGATAGTCCACAAAAATCACCCTGTCAGCGGCATCCTTAAGCTCATCGTCGTGTGATACAATTATAACCTGCGGGATTTTTCGCAAATAGTTGGTGGTTATATCCACAAGCTTCCTCCTCCTCTCCTCGTCAAGGTAGGGTGTGGGCTCGTCAAGAATGAGAAGGGGAATTCTACCCCTTATCATGAACATTGAAAGGGCTAACCTGAAAGCAAGGCCGAGAGCAATCATCTCCCCCCCGCTAAGGAATCCGATATCCCTCTCCTCACCCTGATACACAACAAAAACCCTCAGCCTCTCCTTCCCCCTCTCCGTCACCTTCTTCAATCTTACTCCCGAATATTTCCCCTCGGTAAGCTCCTCGAATATCTCGCTTGCATATCTCTCAACTTCTTTCATCGCCGCCTCTGCGACAATGTTTCTGTACTTTCTGAACTTCTCTCTGATCCTCGTAAGCTCAGGGATAACCTTTTTTTCAATTACCTCAACCTTCCTTCTGTAGTCCTCAAGAAGGGTGATCTGGTTCTCTATGTAGCGCAGATCCCTCTCAAGAGTGGTTATGTTGTTCTCAAGAACTTCAACCCTGTTCTTCAAACCGTAAAGCTCCTTTGATTTTCTTAAAAACTCTTCTGAAACCCTTTTGTGTTCTTCCTCACTGTAAATTTTTCTCAAGCCTTCAAGCTCACTTTCGATCCTGCTGCCCTCCTCAGCTTTTCTTTTCAGCTCCTCTTTTACATTCCTTAACTCTACCTCAATCCTTCCCAGCTTCTCTTTTTCCTCTTCAAGTCTCCTTTCCGAATCCTTAAGCTCAAGCCATCTGTTGTAGTCCTTTCTGAGTTTCTCAAGCTCCTCCTCAAATTCTTCAATGCTCTCAAACCCTCTCTCCTTTACAGCTTCCAGTACTTTTTCTCTTACCTCTCTCAGCCTATCCTTTCTGCTTTTAGCCTCCTTCAGTTTTTCATTCAGCTCATTAAGCCTGCTAACAGAGCTTTTCAGAATTTTCTCCTGTCCTACCAGCTTCCCAAGCTCCTCTCTGAGCCTCTCGTATTCCTCGCTCACCCTTCTTAACTTTTCAATGTCCACTGATCCAAGCTCCTCTTCAAGCCTTTTCATCTCCTCAACAAGCTGCTTGTATCTCAGAACGGACTCCTGCCTGCTTAAAGCCTTCTCTGTGATCTCCTTTTTCTCCCCTAACCTCTTTTCAACCTCTTCAAGCTTCCCAAGCTCCTCCTTGATCCGTTTAATTTCACTGCGATATCTCTCAAGAATTTCCCTTCTATGCTCCTCATCAAGCTCTCTGCCGCATGTTGGACAAGATCCAACAGCCTTCTTCAGCTCATCAACTGCCTTCTGATACTGCTTTGCCTTCGTAATCAGAGATGATCGCTTCGCTGCAAGCTTCTCAAAGGCATCACGAATCTTTTTTTCCTCATCTCGCGCCTTCTGGATTGCCTCGTACATTCTGGCTATCTTTTCGGCTGTGTAGCCTTTTTCCTCAATCTGAGCTTTTAAACTCCTGTACCTTTCAAACTTCCCTCTGATCTCCTCCCACAGTTTGAAATCGCCCTCAATCTTTTCAAGATCTAATTCAATCTCCTTTATCCTTTTTTTCACAACCTCAAGACTTTCATAATCCCTCTTAACCCTCTCAAGTTCAGTCTTGATCCTCAAAGTTTCCTCCTCAACCCCCTTTTCCTTCTCCTCAACCTCCTTAACTCTCTTTATAACCTCCGAATGCAACCTCTCAAGCTCGATGTAAGCTTCAGCCTTTGGCTTAACCTCTTTCAGCTCCTCAACATTTTTTTCAAGTTCCCTAATCCCAACCTCGACATCCTTTTTCTGGTTCTCCAGCATCCTTATTTTCTCCTCATAGGCCTTTAACTCGCCTGCAACTCTAACAAGGTCGCTGTTCAACCTCTCCAACTCTTTTCTTAATTTTTCAAGCTCCTCATTTCTCTTTTTTAGGTTTTCAACATCTTTTCCAAGCTCATCTATCTTCGACCTGATTTCACATACTAAATTCCTTGTGGACTCTATTTCAGCCCTCTTCTCCTCCTTCTGCCTCCTAAGCTCCTCTTCCTGACTCAGAAACGACAGATAGTTATCCTTCTCCCTTTCAAGCATTCTGATAATCGTCCCTAAGTTCTTCCAAGCATTTTCATAATCCTCAATTCTCGTAATCTTCCTTATTATCTTCTCTCTCCCCTCTTCATCCCTGATTATGCTGTCGATCTCTCCCTGCCTGACGTATATTGCTCCGGTAAAGATGTGGCTTGGGCATATGTGCCTTTCAACCCACTGGCTTATGCTACTGTCCCCCTCGATAATTTCCCGCCCGCTGAGTCTCGCCTCTCCATTGCTGTTCCTTAAGATTGTTATGCTGTCTCCGTTTACTTCAAACTTTAGGTTTATCGTGTATCCAGAGGAGTTCATCCTTACAAGTTCGTTCTTCTTCAGTCCTGCAGGTCTTGGGCCGTAGAGAGCGACGAGAATTGCCTCAAGGATGGAACTTTTTCCAGCGCCATTTCTGCCAGCAATCAAATTTATTCCGGTATCGAACTCAACCTTAGAGTCCGAATGGGATCTGAAGTTTTTGATGTGAATCTCCTTCAGAAGGAGACCCATTCATTCACCTCCGAAGAAGTCGAGGAGTGTCTTTGGCCTTTTAACTTTCACATCATCTTCCTGAACTTTTTCTGCTTTCTCAACCTTTGCTCCCACATCTCCTCCCCCTACTTTTTCCTGCTCTGCTACCAAAACCTCTCCGCCAACCTCAACCCTACCCTCTTCAGGTTTTAGGTAGTGCTCAATCACGAAGTCGTAAACCTCCCTCTCATCAATCTCTCCCTTAAGAAGGTCGAGCAGCTTGAGTTCAAAGTCGCTGAAGAACTCACTCTCCGCCTGTATGGCAATCTCCTCAACTTCCTCTACAATTCTGTCAAATCTCACTTCTGCATACCTCAGATTCTTCAATGCCATATCGTTCAGCTTTCTGACATTCGCAGCATCAGGACATCTCAGCTTTGCAACGAGCATTCCGTCTCTGCTAACTCTCCCAAGAACATCAACAAATTTTCTCTCCAGCTCTTCCAGATTTTCGGCCTCAATCTCCACGTCGTACACATCTCTCGTTTTTATCTCAACAAAATCAGGCCTAAAGTTTCTGACAACAACAAACCCCTTCTTAATCCCCTCTCTAACCGTAAAATCGGACTTGTAGCGAATTATATGCGAAGCCTCCTTCAAATCGTATCTGTCAACCGAGCCTGGATAGACTATGAATTTGCCGTTGAACTCGTATATTTTGGGCAGATGGATGTGGCCGAAGGCGTAGTAGCTAGCATCCGGCAGATCGTTGATTGTAAGCTCATACGCCATATCAAGATCGATATCAACAACTTCCTTAACCGCCTGATGCAGTACGAGTATGCTTTTATCACCTTCAGGCTTCAGCAGAGGGATTACTTTCTCAAGCTGCCATCTGCTCCTGTGCCTGTCTCCGACAATCTCAACGTCCTCAACAAACCCCTTCACTAAATATACATTCTGCACTTTTTCAGGGCGGATGTTTTCCCCTTCAACCCTCTTTTTTCTCAACCCGAGCACGTTCAGCATTCCTATGGATTCAAGAAGGTGGTAGGCGGAGATGTCTCGCGATGTCTTATCGTGATTCCCCTCAACTGCGAAAACGGGTATGTTCTCCTTTCTGAAAATCCAGAGGGTCTCTATTGCCTCCTTTATCGTTCTTGGACTTGGCACGCTTCTGTGGAACAGATCGCCAGCAATTATAACGAAGTCAACACCCTTCTCAACAGCTTTCTCTGCAATCGCCCTGAAGGAGTTTGCAAAGTCCCCAGCCCTCCAGGGCTGATTGTACTGCTCGTATCCGAGATGCACATCTGCGATGTGAGCGAACTTCATATGGCAAGATCCTCTAAGGTTATCTGCCTTCTACTCTCCTCATCACTGTCGAGCCACTCGCTCACGACATCTATGTCTCTCCCACCGTAGTTGCCTGCAAACTTCCTGACCTTCACGGCAACCGGAAGCTTCACTGCGGGACCAACAATAACAGCTTCTCCAACACCGAGAGAAGCTATATCGCTCAGCAGATCTTCACTTATCTGCTCACTGGCATGCTGCACGTATCTCTGATCGTTGGGTTCTGTGATCCTCAAAATGATCTTCGTATTGCACTGGCTTAAAACATCATCGTTCAGCCTTTTGGGCCTCTGACTGACTATCCCCAGCCCAACGCCGAACTTTCTGCCCTCTCTCGCTATCCTGCCCATCCACATCACAACATCGTTGTTCATACCTTTCGGTGCGAAGATATGCCCTTCTTCAAATATCACGAGTAAAGGCTTCCTGACCGCAGGACAGACCTTCTCCCATCCCTTTTTACCTCTTAAGTAGTTAATTCTGCCGATGAGAAGGTTTCTGAGCAGGTATGCAACAACAACCCTCATCTGCCCCTCATCAAACCCGCTCAGATTGACAACATTAAGGTACCCGGGTTTGATGTTCGCCAGCATGTCGTTCTGGCTCAGTAAGTCCTCATATCTGCGCATGAATGAGGATACGTATTCTTTAATCCTTGCAAGAGCGTTTAAATCCTGTCGATCGAGCGTTACAACTCTTTTAACCCCAGAAAAGTCAAAATACTCGGCCTCACCCTTTGTCGATGCCACATTTATCCAATCCTCAGCAATGTCCAGAACCCTTTCAACAAACTCTCTCCCAACTTTTCCCTCCTTTTTCACTGTCGTGAATATTCTTTCCATGTGCATTCTCTGGACAGCAGCTTTTTCCCTGTCTATTCCCACAAGGCTCGCAAACTCCCACGGTTCAAGTCTCTCAGGCCTTATACCTGCAGGTACTACATTCTTTCCTCTCTCACTCCCATCCTCGAACGTGTAGCCCACATATTCCCCGTGTGGATCTATCAGCACAACTGTTCCGTTAAGCCTCCTCACAATATCGTTGACCAGAACAGCAACGGTGTTAGACTTCCCCCCTCCTGTGACAGATAAGATTGCGAAATGCCTTAAAACAAGCTGCGTGATATCGAGAGAAACGGTTATGTCAGGTCTTGCAATCATCTTACCGATTTCAACACCTTTTTCGCATTTGAAGAGGGATGAAAGGACCGAATCGTCAGCAAGCCTCACTTCAGAATTGGGTTTTATCGGAACACGGTTGGGGTAAACCTCCCTGTCACGAATGACTCCGATAACGCTGGCATTTGCCACAACAACGTCATTCTTCTCAAGGAGTTTTCGGGAGAAGTCCATATTCTTGACGAGATACTCAAAGCTGAACCCCTCGTCCAGAATCATCCTGTTGAAGTTGGATATCTCTCTAACAATCCCGATAACCCCTTCACCATCCCTGTTCTCGGCCATCACGTATTCTCCGAATCTGGGAATGCAGGAAGGGTTTACGGCAAAGCTGAATTCAGATATTGAGGATTTGCCCATTACAAGTCCAACAGCCTCTCTCATTTCCAACACAGTATATCCTTTGTCTTCGAAAAATAAATCTTTTATCTTTCGTAGAAAAGAAGGCTTCTCCTTCTACTTTTAAGAATTTTTCTCACAATTTCTTCGTCAATCCCAGTATCATCGGCTATTTTCCGGCTATCCTTCACACCACTCACTTCGGAGTAGCTCAGAACGAAATCCTCTATCCCCTCATCATCCTCAAGATCCCAGAAACCGCTGTAGAGTGGGTTGAAGTCAAGCATAAAGGCATATCTTTCTTCAATACTCTTGAAAGTCTCCAATTCACCGAAGAATGAGGAATCGATCAAAATTGACTCGACTGCCGATCTTAACCTCCTGCAATCGTATTTCCTGTCTGGTGGGGAGTATTTGGCCACAATTGCGTCCATTTCTTCCTCACTGTAGTTGAATGGTCTGGAGGGCATGGATTGGATGATCTCAAACGTTTTTCTATCAACGGGAGAGATTCTACTCCTCCCACTCTCGGATAGTCTTACAGTGTAGTAATCAAAATTTTTGCCTTTAAATGCTCTGAAATCCCTCTTTTTAAGATTAAAAAGCTCTGATGGAGTGGAGAGAGTTGAAACTATCATTCTGATAAGTGCATGATCCGATCTCTTCTTTTTGGAGAGTATCAGATGGTGCTGTATGTCGTACTCGATTCTCAGCATGTCCATAATTCTGATTAACGTGAGTTGAAAAAATTTATTTTTCTCCGAAAAAAGCAGAGAGCATGCATTGGGATGAGGTTGCTGAAAGGATCATCATAGATTCTGTCAGTTCGTCAGGCTCGGAAGTGAAAACACAGCTGGCGTCATTTAAGTATAAAAGAAGCGGTTGAGAAAGTGGGAGATTCGCTATGAAGTTCAGATTGCTGATCCCACTCTTCATTTTTCTGATTGCAACTGTCAGTGTTGGGGGAGTGGAGATTTATGGAAAGATTTACAGATGGGACACTCTGGATCTGGTAAAGGACGTTATCGTTGAGGTAAAGGATGGAAGTGTTCAGAGACTAGTTTCGGATGATGGTAGTTACAGTTTTAACCTCTCGCCCGGAAACTATACTATCATTGCAAAAAAGGGAGATTATATTGCCGTCGAGAATTTGACTATAAGGAACACAACGAGATTTGACCTAATCCTGTTTCCAAATCTGGAAAGTATCGAGGATTTACCGGATTTCCCGGAAATCACAGATGAGCAGGCAGAGCAAGGACAGCTATATTATCTGCCAGTCGCTGCCATTGCGGGAGTTGTGGTTGCTGTGCTTTACATCCTAAAGCGGAGAGAGAAGGAGAGGGAAAGAGGGAGGGTAATGGACGAGAGCCTGCAAGCTGTTGAACCAATTCCTGATGATCTTCCTGAGGATCTCGTGGAGGTTCTTGAAATCATAAGACGCGTTGGTGGAAGGATTACGCAGAAAGAACTGAGGAAAAAGCTTGGCTACAGCGAGGCGAAGATGAGTCTGATTATTGCGGATTTAGAAAGGAGGGGGTTGGTAGAGAAGGTCAAAAAGGGTAGGGGCAATATAATTTTCCTCAGACATGCGAAATCAAATCAATAGAGAACCTTATTCCTTCTTTCAAAGCCTCCAGATCACCATCAATCCCGGTTTCCTTCTTAAACCAGTCCACGTCAAAGCAGGCTCTGTAAATCCTTTCCAGTTCTCCATCCGTCAGGTTTCTTCCAGATCTGTTTTTTGCTGAAATCAGCTCAAAGAAGAGGTCGTTCATCTCATTGTAATCCTCAGCCTCCTGATCTTCCACCCATTCTACCACACTCCACTCCTTGCCCTCCATATGGCCCATGCAGAAGTCTTCCCTCAGCAAATAGTACTGCACCTCATCTCCTGCCCTAACCCTCGCAAGCGGATAGAGCCTGCAGGGTGTTGGACGGTCTGCGTAAATGCTGCATCCATTCTCGGTGACGAAGGGACACCTCCCATCTGGGAGCATTTTGAGAACAACCACAGGTAAGCCGGTAGCAATTCCGATGTGATGAGATGTATAGCGCTCAAGAAACTCGGTAGTTATCAGTTCAAGTGCTCTCGACATCCTGAGAACATCGTATGGTGTGAGTGCAAGGTTCAGATTCTGGCAGCACTCGTTGAAGCAGTTTATACCCAGATAACAAGCGAACTTGAATCTCTCGATTGGTTCGAGTTCTTCTTGCATGTGTGGTGTTACGGGTTTGAGGTTTATAAATTGATTTATGGTGATCTTTCTCGTGAATAACATGAAACCTGCGAAAAGGAAACATCAGAAATCGATATTAAAAGTATAAAAAGAAGTTAAAGCCCGACAAAATCCTCAGGCTTCGGTATTTCGAGCTTCAACCCTTTCCTCTTCCTCACTTCCATCACGAAGTCGTTCAGGAGATTCTGCGGCACTATCTCGAATCCTGCATGCTCGGTGCTCCAGATAGCCTTACCTGACGTTGCACCTCTGATTGCTCCCGCAAATCCGAACATCTCCTTTACCGGTGCTTTTGCAATTATGGTCACCATGTCCCCTTCAGTCTTCATCTCCAGAACCTGTCCTCTCCTTCCCTGTATCTCCCTCGTCACAGCGCCCATCATCTCCTGCGGCACTGTTATGAACACCTTCTGGTAGGGTTCAAGCAGCGTCGGCTGAGCCTGCAGCATTGCAGCAAAGATTGCTGATCTAACAGCAGGTATAACCTGAGCTGGCCCTCTGTGAACTGCATCCTCGTGAAGTTTACAATCAACGAGTTTAACCTTTATCCCCATGCACGGCTCCCTTGCAAGCGGCCCGGCTCTCATAGCCTCTCTGAAACCTTCAAGAATTAGTTCCATTGTTTCGTTCAGATACTGGATACCCTTCGTAACATCACAGAAGAGGTTACCCTCAAAGTACTCTTCAGCTCCCGCAGCCTCCTCACCTGTCAGCCCAGCCTCCTGAAGCTTTCTTCTCCTCTCCTTCTTGTCCATCTTCATGTCAACCTCGCCTTCCTTGAAAAGCTGGATGACCTTTTCCGGCAGAGGCTCAACAACGATGTAGAACCTGTTGTGCTTGTTCGGAGATTTGCCCTCAACAACAGGCGAAGTTGCGGTTACGGTCTCTCTGAACACCACAATTGGCGGTGAGGTTATGACCTCAAGATTGTAATCCCTCCTTATCCTCTCGACCTTAACCTCAAGGTGGAGCTCTCCCATCCCACTGATAAGATGCTCTCCCGTCTCCTCATTAAGTGTGACATGCAGAGTTGGATCTTCCTTGGCAATTTTCCTCAGTACCTCTATGAGCTTTGGCAGATCTCTTGGATTCTTTGCCTCAATCGCCATCGTAACAACCGGCTCGCTGTAGTGCTTTATGCTCTCGAAGGGTGTAAAATCCTCAATGTTGGAGCAGGTTGAACCTGCAACTGCATCCCTCAATCCAATAACAGCAACGATGTTGCCCGCAGGCACTTCATCGACCTCAACCCTTCTCGGCCCCATGTAGAGTCCCACGGTCTGTATCCTGTTCTTTGATTTTCTGTCAACTATGAAGAGTTCCTGACCCGGCTTCAATGTACCGCTGAAAAGCCTCCCCACGGCAATTTCTCCAGCCTGAGGCTCAACAACGATTTTGGTGATCATCAGAGCAATCGGACCCTTTGGGTCACACTTTATCATTGCCTGTCCAACTTCACTGTTTATATCTCCCTTCCAGATTACCCCGATCCTCTCCTTCTGAGCCTCAACTGGCGAAGGAAGGTGCCTTATAACCATATCGAGGACGACACGATAGAGTGGAGATTTCTTTGCAAGCTCCTTAACCTTGCCTTCCTTTAGATGCTCGTAAACCTCCTTAAAACCGATACCTGTAATCTTCTGGGCGGGAACACTTACGGCCCAGTTATACAAAGCTGATCCAAAGGCAACACTGCCATCTGCAACATCTATCTTCCACTCCGAATACTTGTCTGGTCTCATTGCCTTGATGAGCTTGTTAACCTCTGTTATGACCTTCACAAGCCTTTCCTGCATCTGCTGTGGTGTGAGCTCAAGTTCTCTGATCAGTCTGTCAACTTTGTTGACGAACAGGGTTGGTTTGACGTTCTCCTTCAGTGCCTGCCTCAAAACAGTTTCCGTTTGCGGCATCACACCTTCAACGGCATCAACGACAACGATGACACCATCAACAGCCCTCATCGCTCTCGTAACATCACCGCCAAAGTCCACATGTCCCGGTGTGTCAATCAGGTTGATGAGATATTCCTCACCCTCATATTCGTGAACCATAGAAACGTTAGCTGCATTGATCGTGATGCCTCTCTCCTGCTCCTGTTCATCGAAGTCAAGGTAAAGCTGCTGTCCTGCAAGCTCCTCACTGATCATTCCAGCTCCTGCAAGCAGATTGTCACTCAAAGTGGTTTTTCCGTGGTCAATATGGGCGACAATACCCATGTTCCTGATCCGCTCAGGCTTCCACATCAGTTCCTTGATTTTGTCAATTTTCTTCGCTCTCGCCAACACAATCACCTCGCGGATTTCGCAACCCTCTCAACCTCTTCTTTCTTGGACACGGCAAAGCTCCTGCTCTCGTTGTTGGCAGCAGCAATAATTTCATCAGCGAGACAATCGGCAATGCTCTTCTTCGACTTGAAAGCTGCTCTCCTTGCCCCTTCAGCAATGTTTCTCAAAGCTATATCAACTCTTCTTGAGCTTGAGGTGTCAACAGCCCTTGGAACGGCAATACCACCGTATTTCAGCCTAACAACCTCCTCTCTTGGACCCGCGTTGATTATAGCATCAACGAGAACCTGAATCGGATTCTTCTTTGTCCTCTTCTCAATTATCTCAAAGGCCTCCCTGACAATGTTGTACGCAAGAATCTTCTTGCCAGTGTTGTGCCCCTTCCTCATAACCTTGTTGATCAGTCTCTCAACGATGAAGACCTTCTGCTTGGCAAAGGGAATGTTTGCATGCCTTCCGTGGGTGTGGGGAACATACTTAGGCTCAAGGCATATGTAGCCCTCCAATGCTGGATCACCGATTTGCACCTCGCTTGGATCGTATTTGCCGAAAACGAGCAGCTCTTCCTTCGTAAATCCGTATTTCATTGCTTCACCTCAGCCTCTTCTCCTTCCTTCCCCTCACAAGCTCCTTGAGGCTTGTGTTATTTACCTTCACGACCTTGTATCTGACTCCCGGAATATCGCCCATACTTCTACCCATTCTGCCTCCAATTTTCTCGACAATCACTTCATCGTGCTCGTCAATGAAGTTAATGGCTCCATCTCCGGGACAGAAAGCCGTGATCTGCCTTCCATTCTTTATAAGCTGAACTCTAACAGCCTTTCTGATAGCAGAATTTGGCTGCCTCGCCTCTATTCCAATCTTTTCGAGCACTATCCCTCTCGCCATCGGTGCTCCTTCGAGCGGGTCAGCTTTTGCAGCTAATCCGAGAGTTCTCCTTACGAACCTCCTATCACTCCATCTGAACTTCTTCTTCGTCTCGATGAGCTTTCTTGCAGCAAATAATCCTCTACCCATCTTCATCACCTTACGATTACGTCTTCAATATCATGATGCCTCTTAGCCAGTTCTTTGGCTTTATTAATGTTTTTACCCCCTTTTCCAATCACTATTCCTTTTAAATCTGGACTGACACTAACCTGAGCTATCTTCACTCCACCTTTATCCATTAGCCTGACACTAACCTTAATCGGTTTAAAAATGTTGGCTATGAACTCAGCAGGATCGTCAGAGTGCTCTATTATCTCAATCCTCTTCCCTATTAACTCCTTAGCTCTCTCAACATTAATTCCTCCTTTGCCTATTGCCACACCCATGTCGCCCCTTCTGACTACAAAAACCACTTTGTCGTCATAAACAAGACAATCCTTGACGCTCGCCCCTGTGAGGTTCTCAAAAAGTGTCAGATATCTTATACTCTCCGCTGACAGCTTCACTCCCATGCTCAACCCTCACAGGGTCTACTCTATCTCTTCAGTTATTGCCATTACTGCTACGCTGAATGGCTTTCCGCAGAATGCTCCAAGTTCCATATTCGTTCCGTTGTAAACAAGAACTTTGACGTCGTAGTTCTTTATCTCCTCAAGAACCTCTTCAGGACAGTTTGATGCCACTACCACTGCCTTCGCCTCTCCCCTTTTCAGCGCTTTCAGTGTGCTTTTACTTCCTATACGATACCCACCTGTTTTCAAAACCATCTTTATCACAGATTCCACATCCGTCATTTCCTACCCCCCAGCTTTAATACAAGCTCCACATCTCCCGTTCCGAGTTTTATGGGCTGCCCAACGATTATGTTCTCAGTTATACCCTTCAAATAATCCACTTCTCCTTTAACAGCAGCCTCAAGAAGATTGTTTACAGTCATTTCGAAGGCAGCCCTTGCAAGTATGCTCTGCTTTTCTCCCGCAACACCATGCCTTCCAATCTGCCTCAACTCACCATCTGCTGTCATGACATCAGCCACGAGCATTATATGTCTCGGATCCACCTCCAGACCCTGCTCTTCGAGCGTATCCAGAGCCTCCTTAATTATGGCATTTCTTGCCGCCTCAATCCCAAGAACCTCATATATTTCATATATGTTATTTGTGGTCGTTCTTGTAAAATCGACACCCTTAACCTTCATCATTTTCTTGAGATTCGACCCTTCAGTGTAAAGAACGTACTCATCATCTTCCTTTCTGATTATGACCCTCTTTATCTCCTTGATGCCCATAATAACCGTGTCCTTCAGCTTTTCAAACGCGTTCATGAGAGCTTTGTATGATGGCTCCGTTATCTGAATGACAAAGCTCCCGTCATCAGCCTCCCCAACCTCAGTCTTCAACGCCTTGGAAATCTTGTTTTTCAGATCCTCAGCACTCAAACCCTTCCTCTCAAGTGCCCTTGTATCGGGTCTGACGACGATTGTCAGCCTTCTGATGTCTACCTCGATGTCCGCCACATCTCTTACGTAGGTGGCCTCAATTCTGTTTGCAACCTCTCTTGCTTTTTCTCTATCCTGCGCGTACTCTGGGAGAAGCCTTATAGTCATCATAGGGGTAGATGGATTTTTTCTGACATCAAGAATCTCAATCAACCTCGGCAGACCGAGGGTGACGTTGATTTCAGCAACACCTGCGTAGTGAAATGTTCTCATTGTCATCTGCGTACCGGGTTCTCCGATGGACTGGGCAGCAACTATTCCTGCAGCCTCACCCGGCTCCATTAAGTTAGCGAGATAAGCCTGATAACACCTCTCCACTATCTTTTTTGCATTTGTCTTGTTCACATTATTTTTTTCAAGTTCTGCCTTTATCTCCTCCTTTACTGATGGAGGGAAGGGATACTCATTGATGATCGAATCATAATCAACTTTTTTCATTTCTTCACCTCCCCGATAACATCACGAACGATTCTCTTCACGTCGACAGCCTTACCTCTGAAACTCTTCATCGGATCTGTTCCGTCTTCACCGTACCTGAACTGAACCAGCGCCCCTGAAGTTTGCTCCCTAACAGTTCCATCGTACTCAACTTTCAGGTCCTGAAGGGCATTGATCATCCTCCTCTGCAGGTAACCGGACTGGGATGTTCTCACAGCAGTGTCAACAAGACCCTCTCTACCACCTGCAGCGTGGAAGAAAAACTCGACTGGAGATAACCCCTTCTTGTAGCTGCTCCTGACAAATCCTCTCGCCTCAGCTCCAAGATCTCCGGGCTTGAAGTGGCTCAGTGTTCTGTTAGTGTACGTGTATCCTCTGCTGATCCTCTCACCTCTAACGGACTGCTGACCGATGCACGCTGCCATCTGAGTTAAGTTTAGCATCGAACCACGGGCACCACTGACCGCCATTATAACTGCCGCATTATCCATACCAAGATGTCTCTGAGCTATTTTTCCAGCTATATCTCTCGCTCTTCCAAGAACCTGCATGATTCTCATCTCAAGCGTCTCTTCAATGCTCCTACCCGGCATCGGCTCGAGGTTTCCTTCTCTGTATACCTTGATCAACCTGTCGACTTCCTCTTCAGCCTTTCTGAGTTCCTCCTCTATCTGCATTGCTGCTTCTGGAGGGATGTCCTCATCGTCAATCCCGACAGTAAAGCCGAGTTTACTGATAATCCTTATGGCAAGCTGGGTCATATTGTCTATGAACTTCTTTGCCTCCTCCTTTCCATACTTTCTTGCAATTTCGTCTATGATTATTCCCTTAAACGCACCAACAGCCTTTTCGTCAATAGTCCCCTTTATTAACTGACCTTTCTCGATGATCACGTACGCATCATACTCACAGTTCTCCCTCTTGCACTCCTCGCAACCCTGACAGATTTCTGCCCTGAATTCAAGAGTCAGTTCGGGTAAAATAAAGCTAAAAATCTCCTTGCCAGTGTATTCATCCTTCACCGGAATTTCGGAGATGTCCAGTGCTCTTAAGAGCTCCATTGCCTCCTCCCTGCTGAACTTCTTCTCTCCTCTCGTGAGCAGGTAAAGCCCGCTGATGTGGTCGTGGATCCCACCAATAATCGGGCCGCCAAATCTCGGCGAGAGAATGTGTTCCTGAACTGCCATCAAAATCTTCGCCTCAGCCTGAGCTTCAAGACTCTGAGGGACATGAAGGTTCATCTCATCTCCGTCAAAGTCTGCATTGTAAGGCGGACAGACTGCTGGATTCAAACGGAAAGTCTTGTATGGCAGAACCCTCACGTAGTGAGCCATTATACTCATTCTGTGCAGAGACGGCTGTCTGTTGAAGAGGACTATGTCTCCGTCCATAAGCTGCCTCTCAACTATCCATCCCGGCTCAATTTTCTCTGCCAGCTCCTCTTTGTTGCTTTCTATAACTCTGATCCTCCTGCCGTCAGGTCTAACGATATAGTTGGCTCTGGGATGCTCACTTCTGAGAACAAACTCCCTCGCAAGCTCGATGTTGTTGGGAGTGACGAATAGGGGAACTGTCACCTCTTCAGCAATCTCTCTCGGCACACCCACTTCGTTGATACTCAGACACGGATCTGGACTGATTACGGTTCTGGCTGAGAAGTTAACCCTCTTACCCGATAGAGATCCTCTGAATCTGCCTTCCTTGCCCTTCAAACGCTGAGCAAGGGTTTTGAGAGGTCTTCCGCTGCGATGTCTTGCTGGTGGTATCCCGCTAACTTCATTATCGAGGTAAGTTGTCACATGATACTGCAAAAGTTCCCAGAGGTCTTCGAGAATCTGCTGCGGCGCTCCAGCCTCTTTGTTCTCCATAAATCTCTGATTTATCCTGATGATATCAACAAGCTTATGAGTTAAATCATCCTCACTCCTCTGCCCTGTCTCAAGGATGATCGAAGGTCTTACAGTAACGGGAGGAACAGGCAAAACGGTCAGAACAAACCATTCTGGACGGGTGGCTTTAGGATTCAGACCGAAAGCTGGTAGATCATCGTTCGGTATTTTCTCAAGCCTTTCTCTGACTTTCTTCGGCGTCAATCTGTGCTCGCCCTCGTAAAAGAACGTTGGTTTATCGAATTTTATCTCAATCTGCTCCTCTCCACAGTGAGGACATTTCTTGGCAGCTTTGGTTAATCTGAAAACTTCCTTTATAACATCCTCATAACTCTGATTGAGTTCTTTCCTCCTCTCTATCTCCTCAATAAACTTATCTCTCCTGTCATCTTTAAGCAGTATCCTTCCGCATTCCCTGCAAGTTCCGTTGAGCAATCTCGCTATCAGCTTTGCGTATCCGACGTGAATCACTGGAGCGGCAAGTTCGACATGACCAAAATGGCCCGGACACTCTCCAGCCTTCCCACCACACGTTTTACACCTCAATCCGGGGTCTATGACTCCAAGTCTTGTGTCCATCAATCCGCCGTCAATGGGAAATCCATCATCATCGTATGTTTCGGGAGTGATAATCTTAACTACGCTCATTCTCCTTATTTCCTGAGGAGAGAGAACTTCAAATTTCAAAGCTGCAATTCTCTTCGGTAACATTATCTTCACCTCACGCCTTATCGCCCAAAACTATTCTCGGAGCAATCATCATGGATTTTAATTCATCAAGCAGAAGTTTAAAGGCATAGCTCATCTCCACGCGATGGATATTGCTGTCATCATCGCAGACGTAGCAGTATGCAGTCCTCCTGCGGTAGTCGTATGTCGCTATATGCCCACAGTTCCCGCAGACCCACACCTCAACCTTATCGGACTCCTCAAGCAACCTATCCTTCAGCAGCAGAGCAGCACCATGACCTATAAGAACATCTCTCTCCATCTCTCCAAACCTCAAACCTCCCTTTCTCGCCCTCCCCTCTGTCGGCTGCCTCGTCAGAACCTGCACGGGCCCGCGGCTTCTTGCATGAATCTTGCTCGAAACCATGTGGTAGAGCTTCTGATAGTAGATGACGCCCACAAATATATCAACAAGATATCTCCTACCGGTAATTCCATCATACATTACTTCCTTGCCAGTATGACTGAAGCCGTACTTCTTAAGGGTAGCTCTCAAATCCTCCTCCTTTTCTCCATGGAATATTGTTCCATCAACTCTCCTACCCTCCAAACATCCAACCTTACCTCCAATCATGTCAAGAACATGTCCGACAGTCATTCTCGAAGGTATGGCGTGAGGGTTGATTATCATATCAGGCACAATTCCTGACTCAGTGAAAGGCATATCCTCTTCGGGAACGATCAGACCAATAACTCCCTTTTGCCCGTGACGGGAAGCAAACTTGTCTCCAAGCTCAGGAATCCTCAAATCCCTAACCCTCACCTTTGCAAGTTTTGAACCGCCCTCAGACTGCATTAAAAAGACAGCATCAACTATGCCTTTCTCGTTGCTCCTCATCGTTATTGATGTCTCTCTTCTCTTCTGCGGAGATATACCAAGCTCTGTCGGCTCCTCAAGGAATCTCGGCGGTGAGGTTTTGCCTATCAGCACATCATCAGGTCCAACTTCAGTTTCAGGAAAAACAAGCCCGTCCTCATCGAGATGGGCATAAGCTTCTGCTCCTCTGAAGCCAGAAACATCTGCTCCCGGAATCTCGAACTTGTCCTCCTGACCACCCGGATATCTCATCTCTTCCGACTCGTAGGTTCTGTAGAAGAAAGACCTTCCCAAACCTCGCTCGATGCTTCCCTTATTCATTATCAGGGCATCCTCGATGTTGTAACCTTCATAGCTCAGCACTGCAACGACGAAGTTCTGGCCTGCTGGCCTCTCATCGAACTTTATTTCCCTCTGGGTGTCCGTGGTTACCAGAGGAACTTGAGGATGCTGAAGCAGGTGTCCTCTCGTATCCGTCCTCCAGGCGAGATTCGAGTAGGGAATTCCAAGGCTCTGCTTGATCATCGCAGCCCCCATCGTGTTTCTGGGAGATGCATTGTGTTCAGCATATGGGATGCTGCCAGTACATATCCCCACTATAAGCGATGGGTCAAGTTCGAGATGAGTATGCTCAGGAGTTAGTTCGTGTTCGTAAACAGCTACGTAAGCGTTCTCCTCCTCCTCAGCGTCCAGAAACTCTATCACCCCTTGCTTTACAAGATCATCAATTGTCAGTTCGCCTTTCTTTATCTTTTCAATATGCTCCGGGGTTACAAGAGGTTTTCCGTCTTTAACGACGATAAGAGGCCTTCTCGCCCTTCCAGCGTCAGTGTTTATCCTAACCTCATTCGAATCTGAATAGTAAACAACGTTAATCTGATTTGAAATCTTTCCCCTCCTCCTCAACTCACGAATCTGATTGGCTAATTCCTCTCCATCATCGTGAAATCCTACCAGAGCGCCGTTAACATAAACTCTACACTTTCTCACGTTACTCACCCCTTATTGGGACAACACCGAGCTTGAATATGGTTCTCTTTATCTCTTCCTCATCAGCTCCAACGCTGACCTCAGCATACTCTGCAAAGTTCTTCACAAGGCCACAGTTCGGACCTTCAGGAGTTTCGCTTGGACATATTCTCCCCCACTGCGTGGGATGCAGATCTCTTGCCTCAAAATGCGGTTGAGAGCGTGAGAGTGGAGAGACAACTCTCCTAAGATGGGACAGAACGGAAATGTAGTTGTGTCTGTCTATTAGCTGGGAAACTCCTGTTCTGCCTCCAACCCAGTTACCTGTGGCCATCGGATGCATTATCCTGTCGGTTAACACATCACTCCTCACAGCGGTTGACATTTTCAGCGGCCTTCCCCTTATCTTCGCCCTCTCAAGCTGATACTTCACGTCCTTGATGAGTCTGAGGAATGCGACCCTGAATATCTCCTCCATCAAATCTCCAGCGAGTTTCAGCCTCTTATTGGCGTAGTGGTCTTTGTCATCCTCCCTCCTCATGCCGAGATAAAGTTCGAAAACAGCTTCAGCCATCCTTGCGAGGAAGAAGGCTTTCGCCCTTCTTGAGTCCTTATCAGTTCCGAGGTGTGGCAGGAAGTACTGGTCAATAACCTGCTCTGCCCTCTGATTTCTATATTCCCTGCTCTGGCCTGGTGCAACTCTCCGTCCGATGTACTCAATGGCCTCCTCGTAGCTGCTTACCTCAGCATCCTCCACATTCTGCAGCATGTACTTCATGATCTCAGGATTCGTGCTCACCATCTCGACAATTTCCTGATCAGTCTCAACACCGAGAGCTCTCATTAGAGTCACAAACTTGATCGGCTTTGGAAGCTGAGGGAAAGTAACCTCAAGGATGTTATTTCTCCCCCTCTCAACGACAATTAGCGCCCTGTAACCTGCTCTTTGGGAAAAACACTTGGCAAGCTCAACCATCTCACCATATTTTTCCTCCCTCTCCAGCAGGATCTTGTTCGGAGAGAGGTCTTCGAGGGTAACCAACGCTCTCTCCGTCCCGTTGATGATGAAATAACCACCAGGATCGTAGGGATCTTCTCCAGCTATGCAGAGCTTTTCCTCATAACTCAGAGAGTGCAGGTTGTTCACCTTTCTTACCTTTTCAAGAGCCATATCAATGAATGCAGGGTTCAAATTGCAGATCTTTGATTTTACCATTACTGGAAGCATTCCGATCTGAACAATTTCTGTCTCAAGTGGCTTACCCTCATCGTAAACTGTGCATTCAAGATAAATTGGAGCGGCATAGCTGAGATTTCTAAGTCTCGCATCAGCTGGTAGGAGAGGCATCACAGTCCCCTCCGCTTCTTTGATCAGCGGGGTTCCTACCCTGATCCGACCAAGTTCAACATAAGTATCGGGGATATCAAGCTCGATTACTCCCTGCTCGTCAATAACCCTCTGTAAGCCCTCGTCAATGAACCTGTTAAAGGAATCTATCTGATGTTTGACGAGCCTCTCATGAGTAAAGTACGCTCTCGCCAAAACACGAGTGTCGAGCATGTATTCTCACCTTTCATTAAATTTTCTACATTTCATCATACAACCAATCTGTAAAAAACACTCTCTCCTGCAGTTAAACTTTTCCGTGTTATCTTAACGATATCTCCCGGCTTTGCACCAATCTCTTTAGCGATAGGATCATCTGCCTTTATCTTCGGGAGCTGTTCTTTGCGGACTCCAAGTATCTTGAGCAGTTCTTCTGCCTCCTCTTTACTCAAAATTTCATGTTTTGGAACTAGCATGTGTTCCTGCAGCTTGAACTTCATAACTATCCTCCTGGATTTGAATACGGGCTCGACGGGATTTGAACCCGCGACCGACGGGTTAAAAGCCCGTCGCTCTGCCTGGCTGAGCTACGAGCCCTCATTTTAAAGCGACAGTAAGGATTTAAATCTTTTTCGTGGCTCGCAAGTAAGTGACAATCACCGAGTATTCTCCTTAAAAATTTTACTAGGGATTTTTCAGGACTCAAAAATTTTATATCTAAAGATATGTCGGTTGATAGTATGGAAAAGATGAGAGGATATCTCAAGCTTTTCGTTCTTCATCTCTTAGAAAGCAAGCCCATGCACGGTTATGGAATAATCAAAGCAATTGAAGAAGGGTTCGGACTTCCGCCACCAAGTCCCGGAGCCATTTATCCGATCCTTGCAAATTTGAAAAGAGCTGGGTTGATTGAACTGGACAGCAGAGAAGAGAGGGAAAAGAAGGTTTATTGCTTGACTGAAAAGGGAAGAAAGTATCTTGAGCAGCACGATGAGGAAAGAAAGGAAGCATTGAATTATCTGAAAAAGTTGAGGGAGTTTTCGCAGATTGGAGGAAGAGAATTGGGAGAGGTAATTCGTGAAATTGTGCAAAATATCACTGAACTCAATGAGGAACAGAAATTAGAGCTTGAGAAGATTATAAAGGATTTTACGAAGAAGGTAAAGCTAATACTTCTGGGGTGAGGAACTTGTATGCAATAAAGGTTGAAAATCTTGTCAAGAAATTTGGAAACTTCAGAGCTGTTAATGGTATCTCTTTCAAGGTTAAGAAAGGGGAGATTTTTGCCTTCCTTGGCCCCAATGGGGCGGGTAAGACCACAACTGTCCACATTCTGACAACGTTGCTTAAACCAACTGAGGGGAAAGCTGAGGTTGCCGGACTTGATGTGGTTAGGGAGGCCAAAGAAGTTAGAAAGAAGATTGGGATTGTGTTTCAGGATCCGAGTATAGACAGGGATCTCACAGCATATGAGAACATGCTGATACACGGAGGAGTTTACGGTTTGAGTGGGGCAAAGTTGAGGGAGAAGATAGAGGGGTTGCTGAAATTTGTTGAGCTTTGGGATTTTAAGGATAAACTTGTAAAGCACTTCAGCGGAGGCATGCAACGAAGATTGGAGATTGCTCGCTCTTTACTTCATGAGCCGGAGGTTCTGTTCCTCGACGAGCCGACACTCGGCTTGGATCCGCAGACAAGGGATCATGTTTGGAGCTACATAGAAACAATGAGAGAGGAGCACGACATGACGATATTTCTCACCACTCATTACATGGAAGAGGCAGAGAAGCTGGCAGACAAAATAGCGATCATAGATCACGGGAAGATAATAGCTGAAGGAAGCTGTGAGAAGCTCAAAAGGATGGTCGGAAATGATGTTATATACATCAAGGTTGAGAATTGTGCTGAGTGTTTCAAGGGGGAATTTATAAGATCTTGCAAGGTTCTTCAAGATGGAAGGATCAGAATCGCCGTTGAAAACACCGCCGAAGCTTTACCGAAAATCTTCGAGCTTGCAAAGGAGAATGGTGTGAAAATAATTGAGGCGACCTATCACCAGCCCACCCTCAATGACGTTTTTCTGCACCTGACTGGCAGGGAGATAAGGGATGAAGGAGGAGAATTTTTCAGAAAAGCAATTGCAAGAGCGAGGATGAGAAGATGAGAGCTTTTGCGGTAATGGTTTACCGACAGCTTAAGAGATTCAGCCGTGCCAGATCGAGGGTGGCAGGGATGATAATAAATCCGCTGATCTGGATGATATTCTTTGGAGTTGGCTGGAGCGGAGTTTTCAAGGATGCAAAAATTTTTGGTGGGATAGATTATCTGACCTATCTCGCACCCGGAATCTTTGCTATGACCGTCTTTAATCAGAGCTTTATAAGTGGTGTGAGTGTAATATGGGACAGGGAGTTCGGATTCTTGAAGGAAGTTCTTGTTGCCCCAGCATCAAGAAAGGAGACCATCGCAGGGAGAATTATTGGTGATTCAGTAGTTGCAACGGTTCAGGGATTGGTAATTCTTCTTCTAACGCTTCTTCTTACAGAACTTCGAGTTGCTGGCATTCTACCCGCACTTGGCGTTGGATTGCTACTTGCTGTGGCATTTTCGAGCTTCGGTGTGAGTTTAGCAACAAAGATACAGAGCATGGAAGGATTTCAGATGATTATGGCTGTTCTCATGCTTCCCATTATATTCCTCAGCGGTGCGATATATCCGGTAAGTACAATGCCATGGTGGATGAGGTTGCTGGCATATATAAATCCCCTAACCTACGCGGTGGATGGGGCAAGGAATATGCTTACAGGCGTTGAAGGTATCTTTCCACTTTCTACAGACTTGGCGGTGCTTGGATTTCTCGCTTTGGCTTTCCTTGGAATTGCAATGTTCGCTTTCGAAAGGAGCACCATAGAGTGAAGCAAAAAATTAATTAACTCATTTGAATCAAAACGAAAGCAGAGCGCCGCCGTGGCTTAGCTGGCAGAGCGGGTGACTTGTAATCACCAGGTCGCGGGTTCAAATCCCGCCGGCGGCTTGGTTTTTTCAAAACTCAAAGCCTCCCTTATAGATCCAAGTGTCCTCCCATCAGTTCACAAAATTTGCCCAATGGAAAGACAAAAATAGGTGAAAGAGAACTCTGGCCATGGATGAGAGTATGAGAGATGACCTGTTCAGCAGTCTAAAGCTTATGTCTATCGCAGGTACTGCTGTTATGAGTTTTTTGGTTGCAATGGTCGTCCTGCATTACTCTAAGGTAGATTTACTCCTGTCAATTCTGCTCTCAGTCCTGTTTTCAGCTCTAATAACGATTGCAAGAATATTTTCGGAAAAATGATACTGCAGGTTTTTCGGGTTTTTCACAATTGATAATAGAAAAACTTATATGCTCTCCCACCAACTATCTTAGTCGCAGGGTAAACCGGGCTGAGGAGATGCTGATGGGTTGAACTTGGGATTTCGAGGGTAAAACCTCAGGTTCTGGTGTAAATCCGTTGGAAAGCTCCGAGGGGAAACCTGAGGAGTTTTAAAAGTCTCCGAAGCTCCGGGCCTAGATGCGACACACTTTTACGTTCTCACTTCAACGAAGGAGCTAACCGGCGAGTTCAACAAAAACCTCATCCCCATCCCTGACCCTCTTCAGAACCTCCAGATCGCTTAATATCCTACCAACAACATTCACTGCGCTCGCAGGCCTTATCTTATCATCGCTTATTGGCGTTTTTCCGAAGAAGAGACATATCGCCTTACCCGGTATCCAGTACGCAACATCACCGAGCTCCACCACATCCTTTGAATTCTCCTCTTTACCGACAACAACTTCGGTTGTGAAGTAAACCTCGTCACCCCATCTGTTCGCCGTGCTTTTTATCGGCAGTGCTTTGATGATCGCATCAACTGTTTCAGGAGCCCACTCTCTGTATAGCTCCACCTCGCATCCGATATCTCCAAGTTTCATCCTCAGTCTCATCCCACCACCTCCCTGACCCACTCAACAACCCTCTCAACCCTCTCAACAGCGGTTCCAACGTACTTTTCAGGTCTCAAAATTTCTCTCAACTCCTCCTCGCTGAAGAACCTCATAATGGTCTCATCCTTCAAAAGCTCATCGAGCAGTGTTGTGCCATTCTCGTAAGCTCTCATTGCAGCCTGCCTCAATATCTCGTGGGCTTCCTGTCTCCCCACTCCCCTTTTCGTCATCTCGATCATCACCGCCTCACTTAGATTCAGACCCCTCTGCATCTCCAGATTTCTCCTTATGTTCTCCATGTTGAGAGCCATGCCAGAAACAACCCTGATCATCTTGGTCAGAATGTGGTCTGCCAAAACCGTGGCTTCAACAAGAGTTATCCTCTCCGCTGAAGAGTTCGTCAAATCTCTCTCCTCCCAAAGTATTGCAGACTGATGCTGAGGCTCAACGAAGCCTCTTACAACCCTCGCAATCCCGCAGATGTTCTCGCAGTCTATCGGATTTCTCTTGTGGGGCATTGTAGAGCTTCCAACCTGCTTCGCCTCGAACCTCTCCATCACTTCCCCCACTTCAGCCCTCTGCAGCAGTCTGAAATTCAAAGCGATTTTTTCGAGCGTCACAGATAGATTGCCAAGAAACTCAATGTATTCGCAGTAAACATCCCTCGGAATTATCTGACTGGATATTATAGCCGGTTTGAGGTTGAGTAACCTCATAACCTCCTCTTCGATCTCGAAACCATCCTTTCCGAAAGCTGCCTGAGTTCCGACAGCCCCACTCATTTTACCCACAAGCAGCCTTTCCTTTATCTGCTGAAGCCTTATGTAGTGCCTTGCCACCTCCGACGCCCAGATCGCAAATCTGAACCCGTAGGTTGTTGGCAGAGCAGCCTGACCATGCGTTCTTCCGAGGCAGACGATCTCTCTATACTCCAGAGCCTTCTCAGCCAGAAGATTTGCCAGCCTTCTCAGCTTCATCTCAAGAATCTTAACGCTATCTCTCAACTGCAGGGCTGTTGCTGTATCAATAATATCGTTTGATGTGGCACCAAAATGGATCCACTTACAATTAGTGGCTTCGGTTATCGCCTTAACAAGAGCCATGATGTCGTGCTTGATTTCAGCTTCAATCTCCTTCACCCTCTCAGGAGTTATCTTCAAAGCCTTCTTCTTCGCTTCCTTCGCCTCTTCCTCGCTCAGATAACCCTTCTTTGCCAGAGCACGGAGAAGAGCCATTTCAACTCTAATCATCCTCTTTATCTTGCTATCTTCACTCCATATCCTCTTCATCTCTGGAGTGCCATAGCGATAATCAATGGGGTGAACTATCATGAAGCAGAGTTGAACTGAAGAGATAAAAGGTTAAGCTTTCGGAATAAATATAAAAATAGAACTAAACATTGACATTCTCAATAATTGTTGCTCCTCCTTGCCCTCCACCACCGCAGAGAGTGGCACAGCCGTACTTCGCACCTTCGACATTCAGAATTCTTGCTAAGGTGCCTGTTATTCTGATTCCACTCGCAGCAAGCGGATGTCCTATGGCTATCGCTCCTCCCTTTATGTTAACTCTATCGGGATCCAGACCAAGCTTCTTGATTGCGAACAGTGTGACCACGGCAAAGGCCTCGTTAACCTCCCAGTAGTCGATGTCCTTAACCTCAAGCCCAGCATGCTTCAAAGCCTTTCTGCTTGCAGGAACTGGGCCTTCTCCCATAACACTCGGATCAACTCCAGCCCACCCAAGAGAAACGATTTTAGCCATCGGCTCAAGGCCGTATTCCTGCATCTTCTTCTTGTTCATTAGCATGATCGCAGTTGCACCAGCATTGAGAGGTGAAGCATTACCTGCAGTAATGACTCCATCAGGTCTGAAGGCTGGAGGCAGCTTTTCCACTGCTTCCAGCGTTGTATCGGGTCTTATTGACTGATCGACATCAATTACCTTCTTGCTACCATCTGCAAGCTCCACCTCAATGGGTAAAATCTCTCCCTCTCTCTTCGTTGGATATCCCTCTCCATTTCTGAACCACCCCTCTTTTAGAGCCTGTGCAGCCCTCTGGTGGCTCCTGACACCCCACTCGTCAAGATCCCTCTTCGTCCATCCGAGTTCATCCTTGTACTTGGCAAAGAGCTTTTCAGCAGTCAGTCCCATGCTCATGGCCGTCATTAGATCATACTTCTGTATGAGATCACCTCTCGACATGAGGGTTGGAGAAACGCCGATATGGGGATTGAGATCCATCTGCATTGGCAGATGTGTCATGTGCTCTATACCGCATGCTATGGTGATATCAGAATATCCAAGAGCGATCTCCATTGCACACTGGTGCATGGCTGACATTCCTGAGATACATACTCTCTCACTGCCCTGAGATGGAACCTCAACCGGAAGTTCAGCAAGCAGCGGGACGACCCTTCCACCGTAAAGCCAGTTCTCCTTCATCTGCATTGTGCAGCCCGTAATAATATCTCCGATCTCCTTTGGATCTATCCCTGTTCTGCTTATCATCTCCTTTACGAGCATTGCAGCCACAGCAGGCATGTCTATTTTGTTGAAGACGTCTCTTTCAGGCTGCTTCGGTCTGCTCCTTGAGAATGCAGACCTCATAAAATCCACGATGTATACTTCCTCCACCATTGCTATCACCACCCAACCTTCCGATGCTCAAAACTTTAAACATTTTCCATAAAAAATTGGAGGAAAATTTTTTACATCAAAGGATGCTTCCTCACAGTGCCGAGCCTCGAAGGAATCTTTCCAAGCAGCGATCTGCCGATAACTTCAAGCTCGATCTCCCTTGTGCCCTCGTAGATCTCAAGTATTCTTGCATCTCTGTACATTCTGCTGATGGCCTGTTCTCCCATGAATCCGTAACCGCCGTGTATCTGCAGAGCCTCGTGAACTATGAACTGGGCTACTTTGGCCGTGTAGTATTTGGCCATCGCAGTCAAACCGGGATCTGGCATTCCCATCTTGTCCTGGAAGAAGGCTGCTTGGTAAGCCAGCAATCTTGCAGCTTCAAGTTCTGTTCTCATCTTAGCAAGTTTTTCCTGGGTAACCTGGAAGCTGGAGAGTTTTCTTTCGAATACCTCTCTGTTTCTGGCGTAGTGGTATGCGAGCTCAAAAGCTCCCTGGGCTAATCCGACTGCCTGGAAGGCAACTGGGATACGGGTGACGTTGAAGAACATCATTGTCTGGTAGAATCCCTGTCCCTCCTGGCCGATGAGGTTTTCCTTGGGGACTCTTACGTTTTTGAAGACTACCTCTGCTGTATCGCTTGCTCTAATACCGAGCTTGTTTGTGAGTTTGTTTGCCTGCACACCCGGCATATCCTTTTCGACAAGGAAGACTGACATGCCGTGGTGTCTCTTTGGTGGGTTTGGATCGGTTCTGGCGAGGACTATGTAGTAGTCCGCAATTGTTCCGTTGGTGATGAACATTTTGGTGCCGTTTATTACGTATTCATCTCCGTCTTTGTCCGCTCTTGTTTTGATGCCTGCAACATCACTTCCTGCCTGCGGTTCTGTATAGCAGGCTGCGCAGATTTTCTCTCCTTTGGCAAGGGGTGGGAGGTACTTCTTCTTCTGCTCTTCATTGCCAAATGCTAAGATTTGTTCTGAGCCGAATGTTGTGGCGAGGATCATTCCAAGTCCGCCGTCAACCCTCCAGAATTCTTCAACGACGAGGCATGAATCCAGAACGCCCAATCCTTGTCCACCATACTGTTCTGGTATGGCCATTCCAATGAAGCCAAGCTGGGCTGCTTTCTTCCAGAGCTCGAAGGGGAATTTTTCTTCCTTGTCGCACTCCTCAGCATAGTTGGGGAACTCTTTTTCTGCAAACTCTCTCGCTGCTTCTTTAATTGCTTTCTGGTCATCTGTAAGGATAAAATCTGCGAGCATTTTCGACCACCAGCAGAACGCTGCTTTTTGATTATTTAAATTTTGCCAAGTTCAACCATTGAAAAATAATTTATATTGGTATTCTTCTTTCTTTATTAAATATTGCTTTCCCACTTCCAGCGTTATCGGGGAAATGGTTTTTAAATACCTACGTAAAATTTTCTGCGATGGAAAGAATTGAGGAATATCTTGAGGCGATATACGACATTCAGGAAAATGAGAGGAGGATTGCAAAAACAGGAGATCTTGCGAATATTTTGAATGTGAAGCCGTCAAGTGTTACTGAAATGCTCATAAAGCTCAGAGATCTGGGATATGTTGATTACCAGCCATACAAAGGTGCAAAGCTCACGAGGAAGGGTGAGGAGGTAGCAAAGAAGATCAAGAAATATTACCTTGCATTGCTGGCCTTTTTCCGCAATTTTCTTGAAATTGATGAAGAGATGGCTTCAAAGCTTAGCTGCGAGCTTGAGCATCACATAAATGAAGAAACGTTTATTCGTATCTGTCAGGTTATCGCCGGGGAGTGTGAGGTTTGCGACACCTGCGTGCACGAGTTCTTAAAGCTGAGCGAGGTCGCTGATGGAGAGTATGTAGTTGTGATATCGCCTGCAAGCCTCGCCAACGTAGGTATCACTCCCGGTACAAAGATAAGGGTGGTTGATGAGAACGTTGAAACTGAGAAGGGTGTTTTCAAAATTGATGAGAGACTGAAAAAGTTCGTCATTCTATCCAGATTCTGATCGCATAGAGTTTTTCAAAGAATAGCTTCCTTTCCGCTATTATTTCATATCTGAATCCTTTCTCCTCCAGCAGAGTGTAAATTCGCGGCTCGTTGTAGGATGATGCGATAAGGATTGCTCTGCCCTTTGCATCCATTATATCACGCAGTGAATCCAGAAACCGCTCTATGACCTCAACTCCACCTTTTCCACCGTCTATTGCAACATCAAGCCAGTCTCCTTTCTTCAGATTATCTTCAAGCTCCAAATACGGAGGATTGAATAGGACGAGGCTGAACTTCTTCCTTATTCCTTTGGCAATATCCGTTCTGATTACATCGAGTCCCTTTCTTCTCAACTCCTTGGCCGCGTATGGAGAGATATCTGTTGTGAGCAAAAACCTGCATTTGTCCTTCAATTTTTCAGCAACAAACCCGCTCCCAGCCCCTATCTCGATTACCTCATCCCCCCCTCTGACTTCCTTCAGAGCAGCTTCCAGAAGCAATTCGCTATCCTCAGCAGGTTCGTATATCATCCACGATCTCGGCAAATTTCTTAGCTCCAAGCTCTTCAGGACGCCTTTTAGATGTTTCGCTATCAATCTCTATGCTGAACCCAAATTTGCTGTTAAACTCCTGAACGATTTTCCCCATCCTCTTTCTCCGCATGGTGAAGGCAAAGCTGACAAACTTCTCGAAAAGCTCTTTGTTTTCCACAGAAATCAGTGGTTCTGGTTTTATCCTCACAACTGCAGACTCAACTTTCGGTTTTGGTCTGAAAGATGATGGTTTAACAATTTCCAGAATCTCTGGAGAGCAGTAGGATCTGGCAATAACTCCGAGCCTGTTGTCCTCTCTGCATAACCTCTCAGCAAACTCTCTCTGATAAGTCACGACAGCCATCTTGAATTTGTGTTTGAAAAGTCTGAATGTGATGGGCGAGGAAATCTTGTAGGGAATGTTCGAGACGAATTTGGTGAAAAAGGGAAAATCAACTTTCAGAGCATCGCCGTGGACCAGTTCAAGTCTTCCAAGCCTGATTTCACTGTTGAACTTTTCCTTTAGCTTCTCAATCATTCTGACATCTTTTTCTATGCCCACAACCCTGCATTTCCTCAGCAACTCGGCAGTCAGGTTTCCAGTCCCGCATCCAACCTCAAGAACCACATCATCATCTCCAAGCTCCGCATAGCTGACTATCCTCTCGATAACCCTCCTGTTCACGAGCATGTGCTGTCCCAAGCTTTTACGCATCCTCATTTCTCAGCTTCCCAACTTCAAGCCCTATCTCAAGCCATGCCCATGCCCAGACAATGCACTCAAAAGCCCTCACAAGATCGCCTTTTTCCATGAAGTACTTGGAGTCGCTGATGTACGCCCTGATATTCTCCAGAAACTTTCTATCCCCTCCAACACTCTCAATCCTGCTCTCTATCTTTTCAAGCCACTTCACCGTTTCGTTCCTCAACTCCTCCTCAACGTTCAACCTTCCTCACCTTTAGCCTCAGTCCATCCCTCTCCAGAACCTCGACTATGTCTCCCTTCTCTAGCTTTTCCTCACTTTCAATGCTCCATATCTCTCCTCTAACCCTTACAAATCCCTTACCATCCGCAAACTCTATCACTTCTCCCTTCTCTCCAACAACCTCACCAACAGGGCTTTTCTTCTTTCTTATCTGTGCAACTTTTATGACCGCAAATGTCAATATCCCACCAAGTCCAAGCCCAACACCCACTATGAACTTTGGAAAGGCGTTATAGAAGGATTCTGGCATTAAAGGCTCATTGAAGAGAATGAGCAACCCCAGAACAATAGAGATAACGGATGCTGCTCCGAGAACACCGTATGTAGGAGTGGCAAGTTCAGCTATCAAAAACACAATCCCAAGCATGATCAGAAGTGCCCCGATGTAGTTTATGCCTATGACGCCGAGTCCAGCAAGGGCAAGAATTAGACAGATCGCACCAACAGTCTCAGGAATGATCCCGGGAGATGTCAGGCCGAAAATTAGCAGGTAGATGCCGAGAAGGAGCAGTATTGCAGCAAGCTGCGGGCTTGAAATTATCTCGTAAATGCTGGCCTGCAGAGGCTTATTAACTTCCAGAATTCTGTAGGAGTCAAAGCTGAATTTTACTTTTCTTCCGTTTACGTTAACGCTGATACCATTCAGCTTTTCTATCATTTCATGCTCGCTGTCGGCTATGAAATCAATAACGTTCCGATTTAAAGCTTCTTCTGCTGTGAGAGTCAGTGCCTGTGTGACGAACTTCTTAGCTACCTCTGCATTCCTCCCCCTCGATCTGGCAATGTCACTCACGTAACCTGCGAGGTAATTCACCGTCTTGTTCTCGACTTTTCCAGATCCAAAGCCTATTGTGACGGGTGTAGCAGCTCCTACAGCCGTTCCATTCGCCATGACGGCCACATGAGCTGAAAGGAGTATTATAGAGCCTGCAGAGGCACACATCGCCCCTTTCGGAACATAAATAACTACCGGTATCTCGCTGTTCATAAACAACAGCACGATCTTCTGTGTTGAGCTCAGAACACCGCCGGGGGTGTCGAGAACTACCAGCAAGGCATCGCAGTTCTTTCTCAGAGCAAAATCGTAGGCATGCTGGAGTGTTATGTACGTACCCTCATTAATCTCCCCCCTCACCTCAACTCTCGCAATCTTAAGCTCTGAAGCCTGAACAGCAGATATTGTTAAAAAAAGAATTATGAGTGCCGAAAGCACGTAAGCTCTCATGTAATTAAGTCTTCCACAGTGGATTTAACCTTTGCTACATCCTAACGCTCGGCTCAGGATTGAAGGGAGCAAACGAATCCGGAGAGATGCGCAGATCTAGGATGAAAGGATTTTCTGACTCCATCATAGCTTTTATAGCATCGTCGATCTCTGAATCCGCAGAAACAACCATGCCTTCAGCTCCGAACACCTCTGCAAGCTTCGCAAAATCTGGATTTGTATGCAGCGTCCCGTAGACTCTCCCTCCCTTCTGGATTCTCTGTCTAAAATAGAGCACTCTGTAGCTGCTGTCGTTCACAACAACAATTTTCACGGGTATCTTTTCTCTCACAGCGGTCTCCAGATCCTGCAGGGTCATCATGAACTCACCGTCACCGACTACAGCTATCCCCGTCTTCCCCAGCAGTGCAGCAGCCATGGCTGCCGGAAAGCCGAAGCCCATAGCCCCATGATTTGTCGCTGCGAGATAACTCCTCGGCCTTCTTGCTTTGAGGTAGGTCTGGGCGTAGAGGACGTGCATTCCCTGCCCTGCAGCAACAACCACATCATCCTCCAACCTCTCATTCAGCTTTTTGAAGAATAAAGCCGGATTTGCGAAGCCCTCGTATTTGGTATTCGCAGCATTTTCAACCATAGCGCTCCATGTCTTCCTCCATCCTTCAATCTCCTTCAGCCACTCTTCCGGAGCTTTGTATCCTTCAACCTTCTCAACCAGCCTTCTGAGGAAATCGACCGCATCGCTGTAGCTTATCAATGCATAGTCCAGCTTCTCGCCAGCTTCTCTGTCAAGGGTTACTGCTGCAACGTCTCCCTTCGGCATCCAGTTGTATCCGTAGGTTGTCACGTCGGTAAGCTGGCATCCAAGGCACAAAACGAAGTCTGAGTTAAGCAAAGCGTTGTCGGCATGAATACTCCCCCCACCAAATCCAACTCTTCCAAGGCACAGTTCGTGCAACTCATCCATTGCCCCCCTCCCGTTTCCCGTCGTTGCCACCGGAATCCCCGTTTTCTCTGCAAGCTCGGTGAGAAGTTTGCTGCCCTCCTCACTGTTAACCCCGAACCCGGCGATAATGAGTGGTTTTGCTGCCCTCTTCAGCATCTCAGCAACTCTCTCAACCTCATCATCTCCCGCCTTCGGTTTGTCCGCTTTTAGCTCCACTCTCTCCTCAGAACTCTCCTCAAGCCAGATGTCCTCTGCGACCTCAACATACACCGGTCCGCATTCTCTCATGGCAATGGAGAAAGCTTCAGCAATTACTGCGCTCACCTTCATCGCATCATCAACCCTGAAGGTTGCCATGGTTATAGGCCTCATCACAGCCTGCTGGTCAACTTCGAGCATCGTGTTCTTTCCGTAAAGCTCTCTCTTAGCCCCACCGGCAATCACAACCATCGGAGAGCCATCCTTGTATGCGTTGGCAACGCTAATAGCAGCATTCAGCGTTCCCGGTGCAGCATGGACAAGGCAGACTCCGGGAAATCCAGTCAACCTGCCCTCAGCATCAGCCATCGATGCTGCAACCTGCTCGTGCCTGCAGGAAATGTAGCAGATATCATCCCTGTAATCGTAAAGGGCATCGACGAAATCAACAACAGAGGTCCCGATTATCCCGTAAACCCTCCTAACTCCGAAATTCTTCATACATTCGGCAATGGAGTGGGCTGCATCCATAATACCACCTGCTCACGATGTACTTTATCTCATCTCCTCTCAAAGCCCTGCCTATGTTCTCCATCGCCTCTCTTATTATCCTCAACCTCGCCTCGTTGGTTGCGCCAGCAATGTGGGGCGTGAATATGACGTTAGCATCTTTCAGCTTCAGAAGTTCGCTTCCCTCAGGTGGCTCTCTGGCGAAGACATCGAGTGCTGCGCCGGCAATCCACCTCTCCTTTATTGCCCTAACGAGAGCTTCCTCATCAACAATTTCTCCTCTCGCCACGTTTATCAGCACTGCCGAGTTTTTCATGGCCTTTAACTCTTTTTCACCAATCATGCCTCTCGTTTCATCAGTTAAAGGTAGGTGTATACTCAGAATGTCGGCCTCTCTCAGAAGCGTCTCGAAATCTCTGTACTCCGCTCCATATCTCTCTTCAACATCCTCTGCTCTCCTTATGTCATAGTAAATCACCTTCACGTCCCATCCCTGCAACCTCTTCGTGACCTCTCTTCCCTGCGCTCCCATGCCGAGTATTCCCCACGTTTTGCCGTAAAGCTCGTAAACACCCAGATTCGCCATCTCGTCCTGCTCCCATTTTCCGGCCATTACACTGTTGTGTGCGTAAATCATCCTCTTGAGTAGGGCAAGAGCGAACATTATCGTATGCTCTGCAACGCTCAAAGCATTAACCCCTCCAACGTTTGCAACCGGAATGCCGAGCTTCTTTGCAACCTCAACGTCGATGTGGTTGTAGCCCGTTGAGGGCTGCTGAATCAGCCTCACTTTCTCCATAGTCCTCATCATCTCCTCCGTTATCGGTATCTTGAAGGTGTAGTCTCCGATCACGATATCGGCATCTCTAACAGCCTCAAGGATCCTCTCCTTGTCATATTCATTTACAACTTCCACCTCAACCTCTCCACTGTACACTGAAGATATCAGAGCTTTCAAAAGCGGTTCTGCTATCGGGGAGAAACAAACAACTTTTACCATGATGATTCCAATCCCTAAAAGATTAAAAAGTTTTCAGATTTTTTAAGAAATAAAAACAAAAACAGTCTGAATTTTTACTCCTGCTCCTGATATGCTTTTAGAACAGCATCCACGATTTTGTCTCTCGCCTCTCTACTTACAGGATGGAAAATGTCCTGAAAACTTCCATCCCTCATCTTTCTACTGGGCATACTAACCCAGAGTCCTCTCTCACCTTCTACTACCTTCAAGCCCTTGACAACAAACTCGTTGTCAAAGCTTACAGATGCGTAGGCTTTCACATTTCCATTTCCCTTCGCTTTATATATTCTAACTTCCGTTATTTCGGCCAATTCTAACCCTCCTTCAAATTTCGTAACTCTCAATTAGACATGTATATAAGGGTTTTGTTTGGGTTCACCAACGCTCAATCCAAGTTGAAAGCAATTGATGACCATCAAAAAGTTTAATAAAAAAGTGGACCTCTTTTAACTTTTTCCTGAATCAACATAGAATCCGAAGGAACTCTATCTCTCGCCAACTCTAAGAAAATTTCGGGACTAACACATGCTTCAGGTGGCAAAACACCTTTTGCTTCAATATTTTTTCTGGCAATCATCAAGGCAACGAGAGCTGCTGGAAGTCCAGTAGCAGGCCCCATATGCCCCCAGAGGTCAGCAGCATAAATGTCTCCTCTCCTTTCTCCGTCCCTCTGACCTCGATTCTCATTGCAGTTCTTGTTCCTTCTTTAAGCTCACTGTGAGCTGTCAGCCTTGTAAGAATGTAGACTGTCAGCTTTCTTGGAGATATTCCTCCGACACCCTTTGTGCTGAATAGTCCAAGCCTAGACAGAAGTCTGAAAATCTTGAAATCTGATGAGGGCAGAAAACCGCCTTTGTTCACCACAGTCCCGACACCCTCTATGTATTTTGGAAGCGTTACTGGCTCAGGATGGCCGTAATAGACTACCTCGGCTTCTCCACTTAGTAATCTAACTTTTTCAAATCCAGAGCCGGCAGGAACGTAAACGAGCTTACCATCAATGTACTGCGGAACTCTTCCGGTCAATCCGTGGGCGGCATGGTACATAACAGCCTGCCCCTCTGGATCATGAGAACTGTCCACCACCCAGTAATGGCGAATCTCGTCAACCCTGTCCAGCATGCTGGCGTAATAAACAGACAAAACATTCGTGATTCCGGGACTTGCACCCATCCCAATAACGGCGGTCATTCCTGCATCTTTCGCTTCCTCATCCAGTTCCAGCATCTTTATCGTAGCATCAAAATCATCGCATATGTCAACGTAATCCCTTCCAGCCTTTACTGCCGCCTTCAGCACTTTAAAACCATACATGTAAAATGGCCCGACACAGTTCACCACTATATCAAACTCCTTCATCAGTTTGACCAGTTCATTTTCCTCCCTAACGTCAATCTTCCTCACATCAACCTTGTCACTTTTTAATTCAGAAGCCAGCTTTTTCGCCTTTTCAATGTTGTAATCTCCAACTATTACCTCCGAAAATTCATCAAACGTTACTAGCTCCTTCGTTGCAAAAGTCCCCTGAGCCCCACAACCACCAAGCACGAGGAGTCTCATATGACTACTTCTATTTTTCTTAATTTTTTAATATTAAGTTTTTACTCTGGTAAAGTTAAAAAATACTTCTGACTAAATCTACCTAATGGACAGAGACGAGATTAGAGTTGCAGTTCTTAGGATGGAAGGAACAAACTGTGAGGATGAAACTGTCAAAGCCTTCAGAAGTGTGGGTGTTGAGGCTGAAGCAGTTCACGTGAAGCAGTTTTACAGTGATATGATCAGGTTTGAAGAGCAGAGGAGTATCTTCGACTACCACTGCCTTGTTTTTCCCGGTGGCTTCTCTGCTGGAGATTACATAAGGGCAGGAGCGATTTTCTCGGCGAGGGTGAAGAGTGTTTTGAGAAAGGATATTGAGGAATTCATAAAGATGGGATACCCTATTCTCGGCATATGCAATGGTTTTCAAGTTCTCGTTGAACTTGGCGTCCTGCCCGGATTTGATGAGGACAGGCCTGTATCTGACAAACCTGAAATGGCACTTGCCATCAACGACTCCAACAAATTCGAGTGCCGACCAACATTGCTGAAAAAGGAAAGCAGGAAATGCGTATTTGTGAGCAGATTGAATGAAGACATCGTCATGTTCCCCGTAGCCCACGCGGAGGGTAAGGTTACGTTTCCCTCAGGGAGAGAAGATGAATACGTTGAAAGGCTGCTCTCTAACGATCAGATAGTTTTCAGGTACGTTGACGACGAGGGCAATTATGCGGGCTATCCTTGGAACCCCAACGGAAGTTACTTCAACATAGCCCGGATCTGCAATGCAACACACACGGTTTTTGGACTCATGCCCCACCCTGAACGAGCCTTTTTCGGATATCAGGTTGGTAAGAGTGAAGGGTACGGAGATGGATATTGCATTTTCAGGAGTGTTGTTGATTATCTGGAAAAGCTTTAGCAAAAATTTTTAGCCTCTCGGCAATTTTTCTCTTCCAATGAACATTAAGGTTAAAGATTACATGACAAAAAACGTTTGCACTCTTAAACCCGATGATACTGTAGAGGATGCCGTGAGGCTAGTTAAGGAAACTGGTCATGACAGCTTTCCCGTTGTTGATGATGACATGCGAGTTGTGGGGTATATTTCCGCTGTTGATATGCTCGACAAAGACCCTAAAACCAAGATAAAAGATATTATGTCGAAAGAACTATACGTTGCGAGGGATTTTATGGACTTAAGAGATGCTGCAAGAGTTATGTTTAGAACAGGACATTCCAAGCTGCCCGTTGTGGATGAAAATAACAGGCTTGTGGGAATAATTTCAAATGCGGATGTTATTAGGAGCCAGATAGAGAAGGTAGATCCGGATAAGGTGGAAAAGCTGAAAAGGACGATTGAGAAAGTTCATGGAGTAAAGACAAAAGTTAGAAGGGGTAAGGTTGAGACTGCAAGGCTCATACCGACCCAGACGAGGATATATGCAGATGAGCTGAGGGGTAGAATTCACGAACTCAAGAGGGGTCTAGCGGAGCCGATAGTGGTGATAAAGAAGGATTCCAGGTTCTATCTGGTGGACGGCCATCATAGAGTTGTTGCTGCGGCAAAACTTGGGATAAGGGAGCTTGATGCGTACATTATTGAAGTTCCAGAGGGCGTTGAGCTGGGTATAGAGAAGCTGGTGAAAAAGAAGGGATTAAAATCCGTAAGAGACATTGAGATAATAGAGGACGTTCCCCATCCCTTGGTCGAGATAACATTCAGGAACATGAGGTGAAGCGTGAAGGAGTGTGTGATCTGGACGGTTAATCTGGACAGCAAGAAAAGCAGGTCGGAAGGGAGGAGGATACCGAGGAGACTCGCAGTTCCAAATGTCAAACTGAATGAACTTGTTGAGGCCTGCAAAGAGCTTGGAATCCCATTCAGAGTTGAGGAGAAGAAGTATCCGAGATGCTGGTGGGAGGAGGGAGGGAGGGTGGTTGTGGAGAAGAAGAATACCAAAACCAGGATGATGATCGAGATTGCATCGAGGATCGCTGAGATAAGAGAGAGGAAAAAGGGGCAGAAGAGTAAGAAAAAGAGGAGATGAAACTGCTCTTTTACCTTTCTGGCGAAAATCCTGATCTGGCAAGGTTGGAGGCTCTTCGACTCGCAGAAAGTTACGGAAGAGTTAGGGAGTTGGGGCAGGATGACAGAATTCTGATTCTCGATTACGATGGCAGTGAATTTTTTGACAGACTGGCGTACACGAATGAGGTTGTGCAGCTTTACCATATCTGCAGCCCCGATGAGCTTGAAGTGGTTTTCAAAGACCTGCCAGTTCTAGAGGGTAAATGCTGTGTGAGGGTTAAAGGAGATGCTGACAGAACCAAGCTTGAAAGAGAACTTGGTTCAGTTCTGTGGAGAAGGGGAGCGAAGATAAGCGTATCCGAGCCGGATGTTGTTTACAGGGTTTACATCGGCAAAAATGCTTGCTATGTTGGAATAATAAAGCACGTGAGGGATAAAAAGCAGTTTTATCTCAGAAGACCCGATAGAAGACCTTTTTTGATGCCCTCAGCAATAAAACCAAAACTTGCAAGAGGTTTGGTGAACCTCACGGGTGTCAGGGAGGGGGAGGCATTTCTCGATCCGATGTGCGGTACGGGCTCGTTTTTGATAGAGGCAGGACTGATGGGAATATATCCAGTCGGAATCGAATTCTTTGAAAAAATTGCGAGGGGTTGCAGAACCAATTTGAACCATTATGGGATTAAAGGAGAAGTTATCAACGGAGACGCGAGGAATATGCCCATAAAAGACAGTTCAATTTCAGGTATAGCAACAGACTATCCATATTTGAGGTCAACAAAGGCTGCCGGGACTATTGAGGAACTCTATATGAAAAGCAGTGAAGAAATGGAGAGAGTGCTGAAGGACGGGAGATATGCAGCCGTTGTAACAAACATTGACGTAGAGAAATACTTTGGAAACTTTAAGATCGTTTTCAAATTTGAGGAGCGCGTTCACGGTAGTCTGACGAGAAAGATATACCTTATGCAATCTAAGTAAAATTTATATTTTTAAACTGTAAAGAGAAATGGGGAGTGTTATGAAAGCAAGAGTACTTGTTGTCGAAGATGATTTCGCAGTTCTTGAGGCGTTAAAACTTATGCTGGAGGAATATTACGAAGTTATTGTAGCTGTGAATGGAATAGAAGCTGTAAAGCTTTACGAGAAGTTCAAGCCTGACATAGTTCTCATGGATATTGCAATGCCCGAAATGGATGGTGTTCAGGCCACAAAGGAGATACTGAAAAGAGATCCCGATGCAATCATCCTCTGCGTAACCGCTTTTGCCACACACAGGGGAAAGGAGATACTTGATGCTGGGGCGAAGGAGATAATTGAGAAGCCATTCACAAGGAAACAGCTTATCGAAAGGATAGAAAGTTACCTGAAAAAATAGAAAGCTTAATTAATTCCCGAATCATTCTTAGCAAAGTATGAAGCATCTCCTCTCGATCGCAGACATTAGCAGGGACGAGCTGTTTGAACTTCTCAAGCTTGCTGAGAAGCTGAAGGAGGAGAGGTACAAGGGGATTGTTACGGATTACCTGAAAAACAAGAGCCTTGCGATGATCTTTGAACTCCCCTCAACGAGAACGAGGGTTTCTTTCGAAGTTGCGATGACGGATCTCGGTGGACACGCTCTCTATCTTAGCTGGAACGAACTGCAGCTTGGAAGGGGGGAGCCGATTAAGGACACTGCGAGAGTGCTCAGCAGATACGTCCACGCGGTGATGATGAGAGTTAGAGAGCACAGCACAATAGAGGAATTTGCAAAATACTCTATGGTTCCAGTTATAAACGGTTTGAGTAACCTTGAGCATCCCTGCCAAATTCTCGCTGACCTCCTGACGATTTACGAGTACAGAGGGGACTTCAAGGATGTTACACTAGCCTGGGTTGGAGATGGCAACAACGTCTGCAACTCCCTGATTCTCGCATCCGCCCTCACAGGGATGAGAATGATAATTTCAACTCCCGAAAATTATGAACCCAACGCAAAGATAGTTGAGAAGGCGAAGGAGATGGGTGGAGAGATTCTGTTCGTGAGAGACCCGAAGAAGGCTGTGGAGGAGGCTGATGTTATCTACACTGACGTCTGGACTTCAATGGGTCAGGAAAGTGAGAAAAGCAGGAGAGTGGCCGCCTTTAAGGGGTATCAAGTCTCAGATGATTTGCTGAAGCTTTCAAAGGATGACGTAGTTGTTATGCATTGCTTGCCCGCTCACAGAGGAGAAGAAATCACGGATGAAGTTATCGAAGGCAAGCACTCAATAGTCTTCGACCAAGCCGAGAACAGGTTGCACGCCCAGAAGGCAGTTCTGCTAAAGCTGATGGGAAAGGAAGATGAAATCTACTGATCCTCCTTTAACGATAGATACATGTCGCACTCGTAGTAAGGGGCGACGATCTTGAAACCGAGCTTTTTATAGACGTGTATGGCTCTTGCATTCGTTCTCTCTGTAACCAGCATTATCCCCTCAAACCCCACCTTCTTGCAGTAGTCAATTATCAACTTCATCATTTCCTGCCCAATCCCGCGATTCTGGTAGTCCTGATGGACGAATATTGTGAGATCAACCTTATTGTCTTCTGTGGGGACTATAACAAGGTGTCCAACGATTCTGCCATCTTTCTCGGCCACAATAGCAAACCCATACTCTGCGAGGTAATCAATCCAGTTCTCTATCGCCCTCCTGCTTATGGGCGGCAAACCCAAGCAGCGATAATCTGGATCGAAGGTCTCGTACATTTCGATTAGCTTCTCCCTATCTTCCTTGTGATCATACTGACGAATAAGGATTTTTTCACCCTTTCTGTCGGTTACATAAACTGGTTTGAACGCCGGAAAATCAAAGTGCACCGGTTTCTCACTCGCTATCACCATTTTCAGACACCTATAAGTAACTATGTCAGAGACATTATTTATTATTTTCTGAAGAATATTAATCATTTATATAATGATAAATCCCTACTCGATTTCGATCTTCTTTATGTCTTTTTTTGCTTTTGCAACCTCTTCAAAAGCCTCAACCTTATCAAGCCCAGCATCGATTAAACTTCTGGCAGCCAGCAGAATTTCCTTCGTTGCCTTCAGCATATGTTCAACAAACTCCTCCGGCAAAATATCCTCAAGTTCCGGCAGAATTATTTTCACCTCCCTCAACACGATCACCTTAGATAGCATTTACCAGCAACTAAATAAATTTTCCTCAGACAAAACTGTAGTATCCCGAAATAACTTTACACCCGAACAAGATTGCCACGTGAGAAAGCTAACCAACAAGGACATACTGAGAATAGTAAAGCAGGCTTAAAGGAAAGCCGATAACAAAGATAGCGGAATTCTTTCAGGTAACGAGGCAGAGAATTCACCAGATAATAAAAAAGTTCAGGGAAACAGTAGAAATTCCCTTCCTTCGAAAACCGGGAAGAAAACCCAAAGAAATAGAAGATGAAACAGAAAGAACAATCTTAGAAGCTTACGAACAGTTCAATCTTGGTCCAGTCCATCTAGAAAAGAAAATAGAAGAGATCCACGGAATCCACATTCCCCACAACACCATCTACAAGGTTTTACTCAAACATGGTCTGGTGGAAGAAAACATGAAGAAGAAAAGGCAGAGGAAGTGGGTTCGTTACGAAAGGAAGCACTCCATGGAGATGTGGCAGGGAGACTGGAAACTCGTTAACTTGAATGGCGAAGAGAAGTGGATAATAGCTTTCATGGACGATGCAAGCCGTTTGGTAACATGTTTTGGTGTTTTCGATGAGGCTACGACTGAAAACACGATTAAAGTCCTTGAGAAGGGATTTGCTGAATACGGAATTCCAGATGAGATCCTTACTGATCACGGAACTCAGTTCGTTCCTTCAAG
>JAPDIY010000031.1 GCA_029259335.1 Archaeoglobi archaeon | reverse complement strand
ACTGGGGAGAAAGGGGTGATGGTATGAAAGTAAAGACTGGAGTCGTTTTGCTGCTGTTGGTAGTTTCAGGAGTTGCAACAGCGATGGCTGCAAACGATGAGATCAGCATAATCTTCAACTCGTGGCTCGAAGGAAAGCCAAAAGGAATAGTGAGGCTAAATATTGAAACTCCAAAAACTGATGATGTCTGTTTCATAGCTGTTCATCGCTTTCCAACCCCATACAACCCCACAGAGAAGTGGAATCAGAGCGATGTTGTTTACAGGGGGAAGGTAAGCTGTGGCGAAGCTGTCGTGGTTAAGGATGTCATAAATCTGATGCAAGTAGGGGTTAGAGAGGAGGGTGGGGAGAAAAGACCGCTCTACGACTCTCCAGAATACGCGGTTGTTGTTATATCCAAAGAGGGTGGATTCAACAGAATTTTGCAGACTGACATTGTTAAACCGATTACTGATGTCGTGGTGAAGGCCGAGTTCATGGGTAGAGGCGAGTTTAATGAGCCTGATGGTTTTTCCAAGTTCATTGAGACTCAGAGCAGGAGTTCAGAATGTTATATCCACAGCAATCCCGACGTGTGTGTTGTAGATACAAAACTCACGTATCTCAACAGCATCCCCGGCCTGAAAGTGGCTTTTGGAGTGAGAGAAGAACCGCCGTCGGTTATGTACATTGAAAGTTGGGGTAGCTTCTGCCTCTCCTCCGACCCCGATTCTGCCTGCCCACAATCCATGTGGTACTCTAGTGGAAAAAAGAAGACGATTTCTCAAACCGGCGAATTGAGCGATTTTATTTCGAATGGACAGAGAGCTATTGTGTGGGGGGATGTTGAGTATAGATACGAAAGGTACGCTTACTGGGATGATGACTTTGAAATCTACTGGAAGTACGAGTTCTTCTATCCAACAGCAATAAGGGGGTTGTCGACACCCCAAATAGTTGGGAATTATTATCCGCCCACATCACCGCCGTATTATGCGGCGGGACCGCTCAAAGGGACGAGAAACTTAAACTTCGAAGAGCCATATCAATCCAACGAAAAATTAAGCCTGAGCACATATATTGGACTGGACATCGGTCCAGTGTCTGTTGGAATATCTGTCAGTCCGTACAAAGCTGGAGATGATCGCTATTCCACACCCTACGAGAGAGCTGTGGATGTCAGCGGGAAGAGTTACGACTGGTACTACTGGTGGTATAGGAACAATGACCCAATGACTTATGAGGTTGAATTTTACGGTAGTTAATAATTATTTTTATTTGAGAGCGTCAGAGCTGGAGATAAATGTTGAGAAAGTATAGTTATCTGACACTCTTACATATTTCCTCAAGGAAAGGAGGAAAGTACCCAAATTGTTGTGTAACATTAGTTGGTGTAAATTGGATAAATTGGACATGTCTATATTGCAATAAATTATAAATTAAATTTATTTATGTAAAGAAAATTGTAAATGAACTTAAGTCTTTGAGAGAAACAAAGATAAGGAACTGGAATCTGTTCTGCAAGCTGTTTATGTTGTATTAAATCTACGTGCGGAAGTGGCAGACTCTCCGCAAATTTGCGAAGAGGGGCCCATACACTCCTATGAGATCGTCGAATTGAAAAAAGCTAATTTGCTTACAGGAGGTAGTAGAATTTTTGAGGGTATCGCATGGCTTGGGAAGATTTGTTGAAAAGAAATTTCTCAACAAGACTTTGCCCTTGATCACTTACTGCATCTAAATGGAACGATATTAAAGTTCATTTTTTGGAGGCACCTTTCGTAATCGAAGTTAGTAAACCAAGATCCCAGATAAACCTTTCGATTACTTCAATCTGGGTTGAAACAGTCGGAGTTCTTAAGTAAAGTGGACTTTAGGCTAGTAAGTGAAAATGGAGGTGGCAACATGGAGCGTTTGCTTCTCTGTCTTGGGATGGCAGCGTTATTAATACTTGGCGGAGTAGCTGTTGCAATGGTAAACTTCGACAAAGTTCCAGAGAAGCCAGACGTTGTAGTCAACGAACCTCCAGACAAAAATCCCCCGGAGCCGAAGAAGCCGGGAATCGACGAGATCAAGCCTAAAGAACACAGACCAGATCCAAAATTCATACCCAAATTCAGAGAAATCGTAATCGTTTACTTTAAGGAAATGCCACTATCACTCGAGAAATTCGCAGTAAAGTACGGTGGGAAGTTGATATTCGCGAAGGAAGATATAAAAATGGCTGCTTTTGAAACGAATCCGATTAAGGAGCTAGGAAAGACGAGTAAGGTTACTTTAGATTTCATTGAGAAGGTATCAAAGGATCCAATCGTTGAAAAAGCATTTGAAGACGGATTTATGTTCGTTAAAGTTGGTGAAGAGTATAAGCCAGAATCTAAGGTGGTATATCCAGAAGATTACGACAAAAAAGGAATAAAGTACATTTCTAATGAAGTTATTGTAGGATTCTGGAGGATGCCGCCATCACTTGAGGAGTTTGCAAAGAAATACAACGCAAAGATCAAAAGAGTCAGTAATGTGCTAATGTATGCAACATTCGAAGTAGACAATATTTCAGAATTCATCAGAGAAGTCTCAGCGAATCCATATGTAATGGATGTTACGCCAAATGGGTTGGGGTTCTACGCCGATTACACACCAAACGATCCAAAATGGAGTCAGCAATGGAGTCCAAAAAGGATATATGCTCCAGAGGCTTGGGACTACCAGAAAGGTAGCACGAGCGTTATAGTGGCAGTTTTAGATTCAGGAGTAGATTACAACCACGAGGACTTGGCAGGACGCGTGATTAAAGGATACGATTTCGTAAATGACGACAACAATCCCATGGACGATAACGGACATGGAACACACGTGGCGGGGATAATAGGGGCGATTATGGACAACAACAAAGGTATTGCCGGAATTGCGCAGGTAGAAATTCTTGCAGTGAAAGTACTTAATAATGAATTACTGGGTACATGGGACGATATTGCGGAGGGTGTAAACTATTCTGCTGATCATGGTGCAAAAATCATAAGTATGAGCTTCAGTTCATTCATTGAACCATCTCCTGCAGTAAAGAAGGCGTGCAGATATGCATATTATACCAAAGGAAGTTTACTCGTAGCTTCGGTGGGAAACGAAGGACGAGAAGCGCAAAAGTATCCTGCAGCTTATGACGAAGTCATTGCTGTCGGTGCAATAGATTCAGACAATCAACTAGCCCCGTTCTCAAACTATGGTTCACATGTTGAACTCGTTGCTCCCGGAGTTAATATACTATCAACAGTACCTAACAATGGCTATAACACTATGTCTGGAGTTTCTATGGCAGTTCCTCACGTTTCAGGCGTTGTAGCTCTGGTTTGGTCACAGAATCCGTCGCTCAGTAACCAAAAAGTTCGTGAGATACTGAGAAACACTGCAGTTGACCTTGGCTCAAGTGGCTGGGACAAATATTACGGCTACGGAAAGGTGAATGCATATGCAGCAGTAACGTTGGGAAGAATTCTTTCCAGTAAATCGGGTTATCTATCAAGTTCAGGAAATACCTACACGTTCTCTATTAATATTCCAGCTAAATCCCATGTCACAATTGTCATGGCAGGCAACGAAAATGCGGACTTCGATTTGTATGCCAAATGGGGGTCACCACCTACAACCACTGACTACGACGTACGTGGATACTCTGCAACATCCCTAGAGTACTTCACCGTTGAGGGTTCTGGAGTGCTCTACGTAATGGTTCGCTCGTATACTGGAAGTGGATACTGGAAGTGTTGGACACTTTCTGGAAAGCCAAGTGTCAGTAGTGGTAGGAATGGTGACCATCTTTCTGGAACTGGAGACTCAGGCACTTACTCCATTATCGGTATCGGTATCGGTTATGCTTTTAATTCTGGACCGGATGGCAGCGATTTCGATTTATATATCAAGTGGAACTCGCCGCCAACAACAAGCAGTTACGATGCACGTGGATACTCCGCCTGGGCCCAAGAGATTGCTGGTCCTGCTACAAACTCTGGAACGCTTTACTACATGGTTCGTTCGCACTCTGGAAGTGGAGAGTATCGAGCGTTGGCAATGATATACTAGACTCTTCTTTTTTAAAATTAATTATTTTTTGTAAGGTTTTCCATCGATTCCTATTCCAAACTCACCCATCTACCACCATATCAAAAACAAACAACTTTTCCACTCTATTCTTTTATCAGCGCACAGTTCTACTCTAAACAAAAAATAAAAGAGATGAAAAACCGTAAATACCATTAATTATTATTGATTTTCTCTTAGTTATTTAATGAGATTACTAGAGTTATTCCAGTAGAATGGGGTCGAGAAATGGGAGCTTCTGAGAAAAATTGTGGATAAACTAAAAATCAAGAGAAACGAAGAAAGCTTTAGCGAGAAATGAGATAACTCCAACAAACAAATCCATAGAAATCCTTAAAATCATCATTCTGGCAATGTTCTATGAATTAAAGATTTCTTATACTGTTAGCGAGTGAATTAGTGATATGAGCTCAGAAATTTTTTTGAGGATAAATGAAGAGGCTAACTAAAATCTGTCTACAATTTCGTGTCTAAATTAGAGCCTTCGCTGATGTTATCCAAAAATTCCAACCTTTACTCGAACTCGGATATTTCCAAGAGGTTAGGCGAAATTTCAGCAGTGTTCGAATATTGGATGCATAAAAATGGAAATATCAAAGAGAATTGGAGAAAAAGCCTATAACACCTTCTCCGCCGTAAGCATCGAAATGCTTAGAATTATGCCAGTGTATGCCGCAACAAAAAGAAGTTGGTAGTAGTCAGTTGAACCTGTAAGGGCAAGATTGACGAGGGAGACTGTTGAACTTATCAGAGGAAATATGACGGGAAAAAGCATCACTGGCAGAAGCATCTCCCTCGATTTGGAGTGAGATAGCAGAGGGGAGAGAGCGGTGATGGTAAGTGCGATGGATAAGTTGCAGGCAGCGAAAACCAAGAAAGAGTGGATAAAGCTTCCTGAAACGTCAAAAAGGGCGTAACAGATAGGAAAAATGATTACCTGAACTGTAAACATCAGAGCAATGTTGAAGAGCATTTTACCTGCAACAATCTGCTGCGGTGTGAGAGGAGAAGCCTTCAACCCCTCAATCGTTTCTGAATCGAATTCCTTCAAGAAGGATGTGGAGTAGCCAAGTATTCCTGTGAGGAGGAAGATCAGGAGCAACAGTGGGGAAAATATCTCCTTAGGATTGGATATTGCGGCGCTGAAGAGAAAGGCTGCAGTAAGGCTGAAAAGAAGCATCAAACTGAGGCTTGATTTTGTCCTAACTTCGGACTTCAAATCTTTTTTTGCCAGCTCAAGAGCCCTCATTCAGTATCTCCACAGCTTCATTGTATTTCCTGCCGAAGTACGCTTTTTCCCCTGATTTCAGGACGAGGAAGCAGTCACAGAACTTCGCCTCATCCAGCACGTGAGTTGTGAAGATCAGACATCCCCTGTATTTTTTCAGGACGTCAAGTATGGTCTCCTTGGCAGAGATGTCAAGTCCGGATGTTATCTCATCGAGCACAAGAAGTTCGGGAGAGTTGATCAGTGCTTTTGCAAAAGCCACCCTTTGCATAAACCCTCTTGAAAGCTCAGAAACCCTCCAGTCTAGAAGTCTCTCAAATCCAAATGTCTCCGCAAGCTCCTCTATATCCGCATCGCACTCGTAAAGCTTCGAATAAAACTCAAGGTTCTCTCTGACCGTTAGTTCCCTGTAGAGCATCGGGTTGTGCGATGCAATACCTATTTTCCTTCTGACCTCAGGGGAGAATGCAGGATTCTTGCCAAACACTTCCAGAAAACCATCTGTTGGTCTCAAAATTCCTCCAATCAGCTTGGCAAGGGTTGACTTTCCTGCTCCGTTGTATCCGAGAACCGCCATCTTCCTTCTATCAAGCTCGAAATCTACATTGCGAATTGCGTAAGCTGATCCGAATTTTTTGCTCAGATTTTTGGCCCTTACTATCATCAGTCGAGCACACCCTTGGCACTTCTGTAGTCCTCTCCACTCTTTTTCAGAGCTTTTCCGAGAGAAACGGCCAGAGCCTTGAATGCTGCTTCCATCATGTGGTGTGAATTGCTCCCTTTTACCTTCAGATACACGTTGAGCCCCGCATTCCTGCAGAGGGTGTCGAGGAAGTGCAGAAAATCCTCGGCTCTCATATCACCATCCCTTAATTCACCGTCGAAAACAAAAACGCCTCTTCCGCTAAAATCGAGGCCACAGATAGCTACCGCATCATCCATCGGGATTATTGCATCTCCAAATCTTTCAATACCTTTTTTGTTAACACTCCCTATTGCACTTCCAAGGCAGATGGCGACATCCTCAATAACGTGGTGCTCATTATCACCCTTTGCCCTTACAGCGATGCCGTATCCGGAATGCTTTGCCAGTGTTTTCAGCATATGGTCGAGAAACGGAATTCCAGTCTCGACTTCTGTCTTTTCTGTTCCAAAGGTTGCAGTGACTTCAGTCTCCTCAGTCTTTCTGCTAAACTTTTTCATACTCCACCTTTATTGCCTCCTCAAATTTAAGCTTTTTAGTGTATAAAGCCGAGCCTATAACAACTCCTGCTGCCCCAGCCCTCTTCACAAATCTGATGTCATCAACGCTTGTTATGCCACCAGCAACATAAACCGGGTTTTTTAGTTCCCGAAGAACTTCGGAGATTCTGCTCTTCTCTATTCCAGAAACGAGCCCCTCAACATCGATGTTCGTGTAGAGGAAAGAAACTTTCAGGTTGTCGTAGAGCTTTGCAAGCTGAATCGGAGTAAGTTCCACCGTTTCCTTCCAGCCCTTAACTGCAACTTCCCCTTTTTTCGAGTCGATCGCGATCATCACCCTGTTCTCCCATTTTTCTGCAAAATCTCTGAGCTCATCCGGCTTCTCCACAGCCAAGGTTCCAAAAATAACCCTGTCAACGCCCAGTTTTAGCAGCCTTTCAGCCACATCAAAGTCCCTTATCCCCCCTCCAACCTGAACTTCTGCAAGCTTTGCAATCTCAGCAATCACATCTTCATGTCTCAACCTGCCCTGAAATGCCCCACTCAGGTCTATTACGTGCAGAACCTTTGCTCCTCTTTCTACCCACTGCTTTGCAACCTCAACAGGATTTTCAGCCTCAAAGGTGATCTCATCCTCTTTCCCCTGTCTAAGCCTTACTACCCTGCCATCCTTGAGATCAACGGCCGGAATTACTCTGAACATCTGGAGAAGTAAAAGCTTAGGTTTAAAATTTATTTCTGTTTGCCTTAATTCCGAAATAAGGCGGCAAAGTATATATAATTGTGTAAGATTCAAAGCAAAAAAATAAGTTACTTGATGCAAACAACTGGCTGCTTTGCCTGAAGAATTACCTGCTGTGCGACACTTCCAAAAAGCAGTTTTCCTGCAGGTCTTCTTTTTCTGACGCCTATGACAATCAAGGAGGCATTAACTTCATCTGCAAACTCTACAATATCCTCTTCTGGCTCCTTACCCCTTATGAGAAGATGTTTCTCTGCCTCAACTCCGTTACTCTGGGCAAGGCTAGCAACGTAGTCTAACAGCTTCTCTCCAGCTTCAATTTCCTTTTCACTCGTCTTGTCCCCACCGAAGAGGGAGTGTATGAATATTAGTTTTTCATTTCTCAGCTTAGCCTCCTCAACAGCAAAATCTACAATTCTCGGAGTCCTTTCCGAATGATCTACTGCTACAACAATTGCCATACTCATACACCTAAGTAAGCCTTTTTAATTTCTTCGCTCTCCCTGACCTCATCAACGCTTCCGCCAAAAGCAATTTTACCCTCGTGCAAAACGTATGCGTAGTCTGAAATCTCTAAAGAAGCAAAGACATTCTGTTCTACAAGCAGTATTGTTAGTCCCTCCTCTTTCAGCTTAAGTACAGTCTCAAACACTTCCTTAACCAGTTTTGGCGCTAAACCCTGACTCGGCTCGTCCATGAGAATGAGGTTCGGAGAGGTCATCAATGCTCTTGCAATCGCCAGCATCTGCTGCTCTCCACCGCTGAGCGTTCCTGCCTTCTGCTTCTCCCTCTCCTTCAATCTGGGAAAGAGTGTATAAACGAGATCCAGAGAATCTTCCAGTCTATCTTCTGCTCTTTTGAGATAGGCACCCATGATGAGGTTATCCTCAACAGTCATGTTGGGGAAGAGATGTCTGCCCTCAGGAACCAGTGTTATTCCGAGTTCCACCTTCTTGTGAGGGGGCATGTTGGTTACATTCTCTCCTATGTACTCTACTGTACCACTCCATGGCTTTAGAATTCCAAATATGGTCTTTAACGTCGTGCTTTTCCCGGCACCATTCGGCCCCAAGACCGTCGTTATACTCTTCTCCCTGACATCGAGATTTACGCCCCAGAGAACTTGCATCTCCCCGTATCCACTTTCGAGCTCCCTAACCGTAAGCATTCAGACCACCTTAACCCACGTTCAACTTCTCCCCCAGATAAACTTCAATCACCTTCGGATCGTTTAGCACCTCCATTGTCGGTCCCTCAATTAGCTTCATTCCCTGATGCATCACCACAACTCTTTCAGCGAACTTCGTTATAGCGTGCATGAGGTGCTCGACCATTGCTATTACTGCAATATTCTCTTCTTTCTTGACCCTATCAAGCAGTTCGAGAATCTCGTTGATATTTGCTGGATTCATGCCTGCAAGCAATTCGTCGAGAAGCAAAAGCTTTGGTTTCATCGCAAGGGCTCTTGCAAGCTCCATGAGCTTCTTTTCGAGAGGTGTGAGCAGCTTCGCCTCCTTGTCTTTGAGATCATAAATTCCGACGAGCTTTAACATGTCATCTGCCATTTCAAGAGCTTCGTCAACTCCGGCGTTTGCCATCCCAAACATCGCTCCAATAGCAACGTTCTCTCTAACCGTTGCAGAGCCAAATGGGCGAGGAATCTGGAAAGTTCTTGCAATCCCAAGCTTTGTTCTGTCATATGGTGGGAGGTTTGTGATCTCCTTCCCTTCAAAGAATATTCGCCCTTCATCCGGCATGTAAACTCCGCTGATGAGATTGTAAAGAGTCGTCTTGCCGCTGCCATTTGGACCCACTACACCCAGCTTTTCTCCCTCTTCAACTTCGAGATCCACAGAGTTGACTGCAACAAGACCTCCAAACCTCTTTGTCACACCCTCAAGCTTTAGTAGCATCAGAATCACCTCACGAAGTTCTCCAATCGTGTTCCTCTGGCCTTTTTTGCAATATAGCCGACAACCCCCTCTGGAAACAGTAGTATCACTACTATAAGCAGTGGTGCGAGGATTAACAACTGCAATCCAGGGAACGCTATGGCGAGGTAGTACTTCAGCAGCGCGTAGATCAGCCCTCCGACCAGTGGGCCGAGCAGAGTTCCAGCACCACCGAGCATGACGATGACTATCGCTTCAACGGTGTAGTTGATTGCAAACACATCCTGCGGGAAGACGTAGGTCAGTTTGAGTGTCCATGCAGTTGCTCCGATTAATCCGGCAAGTACACAGCTTATCATGAATGCTATCTGCTTGTACTTTGTCACGTTTATTCCCATCACCTTTGCAGCCTCTTCGTCCTCTCTCAGGGCAATCAGAGCGTATCCAAGACGGCTATTGAGGATGTATGCCGTTACAACTCCAGTAGCAATCGCAACTACAATCACTCCAGCATCGGCGAATGTTGTGGACAGAAATCTCATTGTTTCCGCTCCAAATGACTTTCTGAGAATTCCAGAAAGAACAATGCCTTCAGAACCTCCCCATATCTTTGCGCCCATTATCAGGTACTTGATACCTTCGTTGACACCAATCGTTGCAATGGCAAAGTAGGCACCTCTCAGCCTGAGAGCTATACCACCCACAATTGCTGAGACGAGCAGTGCCAGAATGGCAGCGAGGATGAATCCCAATATCAGTGTTGGGATAAGTCCGAGTTCATTGTAGTAACCAAGTGCTACACCCATACCGTATGCTCCAACGCCAAGCAATGCAACGTAACCGAAATTGACGTATCCTGTCATTCCCAAGAAGACGTTTAACGCTTGTCCAATGGCTATGTAGAATATTACGAGCATTACAGGCTGCCACATTCCGGGAATACTCTGTCCGATTGCTATCATGATAAGATACGCGAGCAGCAGAGTTATTAGTGGACTGTAACTTTTCATTCACTCACCTCCAAGTAGTCCGGTTGGCTTCAGAAGGAGGACGAGCATCAGCACTACAAAGCTTACAAATCTTGTGAGGCCGAAGGGCTCAACTCCTGGAATCAATCCCAGCAAGGTGTAGCTGCCGTTCTCTATCAGACCGAAGATAAACCCTGCATAGAAGGCGCCCCATGGAGACGCAAGTCCTCCAAGAACTGCTATAACGAAAGCTTTCAGAGTATATTCTCCACCCATGTACGCGTTTATTCCGACAGGAGTGAAGAGTGTAACCAGAACTCCACTTAGCACTGTCAACCCTATTCCCAACGAGAAACTGAGGGCATAGATTTTGTTCACATCGATACCACAAGTCAGCGCACCTTCTCTGTCCTCTACAACCGCCCTGACAGCTTTGCCAAGTTTAGTCTTCCTGAACCAGACATAAACCGCTGCTGCAATCAAAATGCTTGAGATAAAAGCCACAAGCTTCGTGTATGGGATCTCGGTAAATGGTAGGGAAATGCTGCCAATTTCCCAGCTATAACCGACGTAGTTGGCTCCCCAGATCTGTTTCGCCGCCTCCTCAATGAAAATTCCTATCGCAAACATCGCGAGCAGAGTTGCAAGTTCTGGTGCATCAACAAGTCTTTTCACAACAACGAGATATACCGCAACACCGATGATCATACCTGCAGCCATTGCCAAAGGTAAGGACAAGACAGGTGAAATTCCGTAGAGTGTGAACATCCAGTAGGCCGTGAAAGCTCCGATCATTATAAAAGCTCCGTGACCAACATTGACTATTCTCAGAACTCCGAAGATCAGGCTGAGACCCATTGTGGCAAGTCCGTAGACTGCCCCAAGTATCGCTCCGTACAGCAGGTTCGCTATCAACTGCTCCACAAAAGCCATAACATCACCAAAAATTAAAAATTAAAAAATTCGATCAACTGCCACACGTCGCTCCGCTAGCTTTCTCATCCCACGTGGGCATCGGGTAGCATGGGTCTGCAGTTGCTGCTGCTTCAGGCCACACGATCTTCTTTTCTCCGTTCTGCCACTGTATGATGTCCATCTCATGTCCAACCTGCTTTCCTGTCTCCGGATCGATCTGCCAGAGACCGTAGAGGCACATGAACTTCAGACCGTTCATTGCTTCTCTGACTTTAGCTGGATCAAGGCTCTGTGCCTTCTCAATTGCCTTTGCATAGCTCAGCACCGCTGCTGCAGCTTCAGCTGCCTGATAGGGAGGCACAGCATCCTCGCCAGCCAACTCCTTGTACATTGCTAGGAACTCGTCCTGTGTCGGTCCGTACCACTCTACACCAAGCTCATCAGCAACATCAGGGGTGTACCTGGCTCCAACCTCCCACTGTGCAGGTCCGCAGATACCCTCAGCCTTGTTGCCAAGAGCCTCGTAGAACTCTGGGAAGGTCGGGGCAACGAGGATCGATATTGCCTTGACGTTTATGTTGAGTTCTGCAAGCTGTTTGGCGAGCAACTGCCCATCAGCGAAGTGTCCACCACCGATTATAACGTCCGGGTTGGTGGCCTTAAGCTCGTTCAGAATCGGAGACAGGTCAGTTGCTCCTGCTGGGTAAGTCTTCTCATAGACTATTTCAAAACCAAGCTCTTCAGCATACTCCTTTGCAGCCTGATGTACGGCTCTTGAGAACTCCCCATCCTCATAAACAAGGGCGACCCTCTTAGCATTTGGATCGAGTTTCTTGACCATATCGAGGAATCCAGTCTGGTACTTGCTTGCTGGACTTAAGGTCTGTACAACGTAGTAGTAACCCTGCTCAAAGATGTAGTCACTCGCACCGCCGTGGCTGTTCAGCAGAACCTGATATTTCTCCGCTATGGGGGCTGCTGCCAATGTCAATCCTGAGCTGTAAGGCGCCAATATAAACTTGACCTTATCAACAGTCGCTAGTCTCTCAATCAGGCTCTGAACGTTCTCCTTCTTTGATTCGTCATCGTAATACTTTATCTCAATCTTATAGGTCGTGTCTCCTACCTTTACTCCACCATGCTCATTTATCCACTTCGCTGCCACCTGCATTCCGTAGAGCGAAGCCTTTCCTTCCTCAGCAAACTTGCCAGAAAGACTTATTGGTGCTCCGAAGTAGAGTGTCTCTTCCTTCGGTCCAGCAGGTGTTGTTGCCTGCTGCGGCTGCTGCTGCGCACATCCAGCAAAAAACAACACCATCCCAACCAACACAAATACAAGGAGTTTCTTCACCATTCCACCTCCGTTACCTACATTTTTAAAAAAATTACATTTAAAAACGTTTTCATTTTAAATCCCCCTAAATTTTACTGATCGCCTAAACCCTGCTAACGCGCTAAACTACTCCTTCTTCTCTCAGTTTCTCGATTTCACTTTCTGAGAGACCAATGGACTTCAAAACCTCCTCTGTATGTTCTCCGAGCTTTGGTGGCCTTCTAACCTCAACCTCGAATTCAGAAAACTTCACGGGGTTGTTGAACAGCTTGATTTTACCCAGTCCGGGATATTCGACATCAACAACAGTCTTTCTGTAGTTCGTCTGTGGATGTTCAATCACTTCTTTAATCGTGTTCACAGCTCCACACGGCACACCTGCCTTGAGCAAAATTTCAATCCATTCATCTCGTGGCTTTTCTTTCAGCTTCTCGATTATTATTTTCTCCAGCTCCTCTCTGTGCCTCAGCCTCTCCTGATTTGTAGCAAAACGAGGATCATCAACCAGGTTTTCAAGTCCTACAGCTTTGCAGAACTCCTTCCAATGCCACTCAGTGGCAACAACAATGTTTACGAGCTTCCCGTCTCCAGCAGGATAGGGTTCGTAGGGTGTAGCAAGGAAGTATTTGGTGCCCATTCTGAGCTCCTCATCCCCCATTCCTTCAACAATCGCCATGTTCATAAGATTAAGCATCATTGTGACTGCACAGTCAAAGAGAGAGATGTCAATCTCCATTCCCTCTCCAGTTCTCTCCCTCCTAAGCAAAGCTGCGAGTATTCCGTAGATGCCATACATTGAAGCTAACAGGTCGGTAATCGGGACGTTTATCTTGCATGGCGTCTCTCTTGTTCCGGTATAGCTTATGATTCCCGCCTCACCCTGGATTAGCTGGTCAAAAGCTGGTCTATCTCTGTATGGCCCATCTTGGCCGAACCCGGAAACGTGACAGTAGATAATATCCGGCTTAACTTTCTTTATTGCCTCGTAATCCACGCCGAGCTTTTTCACCACCCCCGGAACGAAATTCTCAATAATTATATCAGCCTTTTCTGCAAGTTTGAAGAAGATCTCTTTTCCCTTCTCGTGCTTTAAATCGAGTGTGATGGACTTCTTGTTTCTGTTCACAACTCCAAAGTAAAAGCTCAGATCTCCTCTGATTGGAATCCAGTGTCTCGCCAGATCGCCAACCTTCGGCCTCTCGATATGAATTACTTCAGCCCCAAGGTCAGCAAGCAGGGTGCCGATGTAGGGCCCAGCAACTGCCTGACCCAACTCCAAAACAAAGAGTTCGTCAAAGGGCTTAAACTTCAAAAATTTCACCCCTTGACTATAAGCTCCCTTCTGAACGCCTGTATTCCCGTTATCGCCCTGCCCAGAATAAGGGTGTGGATGTCATCCGTCCCCTCATACGTATAAACCGATTCAATGTTCGCCATGTGCCTAATCGGAGAGTAATCTAAGCTTATTCCATTAGCTCCGAGCATCTCCCTTGCAGTTCTTGCACAGTAGCGAGCAACTCTCACATTATTCTTCTTTGCCAGAGATATTTGCTCTGGTGTAGCCTTTCCCTCATCCATCAGCTTTCCGAGTCTCCAGCAGAGAAGCTGACCCTTGGTTATTTCAATCAGCATCTTTACGAGTTTCTCCTGAACGAGCTGATAGGCTGCAAGCGGAGCACCGAACTGCTTCCTCTCTTTCGCATAGTTTAGTGCAGTCTCATAGCAGTCCATCGCAGCCCCAATTGCCCCCCACGATATGCCGTAGCGAGCCTGATCCAGACAGCTCAAAGGTGCTCTCAAGCCTTTCGCATTAGGCAATCTGTTCTCCTCTGGAACCCTGCAGTTTACCAATCCAATCTCCCCCACACCTCCAGCCCTCATCGAACCCTTCTTTGTCAGTGAGTACTGCTGAAATCCCGGAGTCCCTTTCTCAATTATAAATCCCTTTATCTTTCCATCCTCAACATCCCTCGCCCATACAACCGCTATATCTGCAACGTCAGCTTCGGTAATCCACGTTTTTGTGCCGTTAAGGATCCACTCATCCCCATCCCTTCTTGCTGTTGCCTCCATGCTACCCGGATCACTGCCGTGGTTTGGTTCAGTTAACCCAAAACAGCCGATTATCTCTCCCTTTGCCAGCTTTGGCAAATACTTGTGCTTCTGCTCCTCACTGCCATACTGCCATATTGGATACATCACCAAGCCAGATGTGACGGCAACGAAGCTCCTCAAGGCACTGTCAACCCTTTCCACCTCCTGACAGATAATGCCAAAGGTAGTGTAGCTCGCTCCGGGACATCCGTACTCCTCAGGAATAAAGGCCCCTAACATTCCAAGCTCTCCGAACTTCTTGCCAATTTCATGGAAATTGAGCGGCTTTTCCTCATGCCACGCATCTGGTACGAGTGGAGCTATCTCCTTTTCCAGAAACTCTCTGACAGAACTTCTAACAAGCCTGTCCTCGTCACTCAGCAGCTCATCAACGTTATAGAAGTCAACACCTCTAAACATTCTACCACCCTAAATATTGTGTTTAATCTTTATGAAACCTAATACTAAAAAATTTTTCGGAAATCTATTGCCAAATAATATCAGTTTTCCCGCAGATTTTAGATGTAATCATCGGGGTTTCTGAACTCTTTATAATCTACAAAAAACTCATTTACCCTTATATCCAACGAAATTCCGCTTTCGTAAAGTGGGGCAAGATAATTCAGCCCGGCACTGACTATCAACCTTGCTCTGCTTCCCGCAGGCAAACCAAAACGTCTGTCTGCAGGATGCAGCATTTTTATTATCCCACCAAACCCCTTGGATTCCGCAAGTTCCAGTTCTCTCCTCGCAATGTCCATTGCATACCTGCTGAACGACCTTATTGCCACTATAATCTCCCCTCTTCCTGAATTGGGAATTGAGGACACAGATGTCAAACCCGATCTCAGGAAAAGCTGCCCCGGGCTGAGTGTTGTGCCGACGTAACTTATCAGTTCGGTAATTCCCTTGGGCTGCATATCCTCAATGCTGAGTAGAGCGGCATATTCAGGATAAGTGTTAACACCAGCGGCTCGAAGTATAACGTCAAAAATGGTGTTGGATATTGTTCCAAGGGCGAACTTGCCATTTTCAACTGTAGCATTCCCAATTCTTTCCTTCTCGTCAATTACAGTTATTAGATTCGACACGAGATAGGGAAATTCTGAAAATTCATTGACGGTGTTTATCACTTTTTCAAAATCATCTTTGTCAATAAACGCAATGTTGGTTGGGACAAGGCCCGTTGAAGTGTAAAGGTCAAAGTTGCAGAAGTACACGTTATACTCTATCCTTTCAGAGAATTCGCCGAGCCTTTCAAAAGCACTCTTTCTCTTTAACTCCCTTAGCCCTTCTTCAGTCAGTTCAGCTTTCCCGTTGCTGTTTCTCTTAATCAATCCCCTCTCTTCCAGCTTCTTGAGGTGGTATCGAACTGTTCTTGCCCTGATGTTTATACCACGAAGTTTTAATTCTTTTTCAATTTCGTTGGAGCTCAAAGCTCCCGACTCTTCAAGAATGCTTATTATCTCCTCTTCGACCATTGATGAATATTCAGCATGAAAGATTAATATCTTTTTGATTCTTACTTGACCTCATAGACTCCAAGTTTTCTCTGAGAATAGGAGACAAGCCTGCTCAGCGGTATAGTCATCATGAGGTAGAACAAAGCCACTCCGAGAAATGGCGTCCAAGCGTTGAAAGTTGTGTTGACTATCTGCCTGCCAACCCTCGTCAGCTCGACGATTGATATAACCGACAGCAGCGAGGAGTCCTTCAGCAACGCTATGAACTCATTGCCTAAGGCTGGCAAAATGTTTCTGAAGGCCTGTGGAAAGACAACGTAACGCATTGCCTGAAGGTAGGTCATCCCCAAACTCCTTGCAGCCTCCATCTGTCCTATAGGTACTGACTCAATTCCTGCTCTCACAATCTCAGCTATGTAAGCTCCGCTGCAGACGCTCAGCGCTATTATTCCTGCTGGCTCTGGTTGCAGGTTGATTCCGATCGCAGGAAGACCGAAATAAACAATGAGAATCTGGACGAGCAGAGGAGTCCCCCTGATTATCTCAACATAGGCTGTTGATATGGCAAAGGGAATGAAGTTCTTTGAAACTCTACCAAGCCCTGCAATGGTGCCGATGATAAGTCCGAAGATTATGGAAAGTACTGTGAGCTTTAAGGTTACCATCGCTCCGAATGCAAGGTCTGGGAGAATTCTGACGAACAGTTCGATGTCAAATTGATTTATTGCGGCCATTGAACCCGAAAAAAGGTGAGATATAAAAAAATTTTTTCTTACTCGCCAAACCATTTGTTGTAAATCTTATCGTATGTGCCGTCTTCCTTGATTTCCTTTAGGACTTCATTGATCTTCTCAAGCAGTGCTGGATTGTCTTTGTTCACAGCTATACCGTAGTATTCGGGTGCAAACTCGTCAGATTCGACAACGCGGTAGATGTCTGGGTTCTCTTTTGCGGCAATGTATGCAACGAAGTTATCAATTATCGCAGCATCAGCATCTCCCTTTTGAACTGCCATGAGTGCTTCTGGAGTACCCTCAAACCTCTTGATTTCAAGCTGGATTCCCTTCTCATCCACAAGTCTCTGGGCTGCAAAGTCTCCAGTTGTGCCCTGTTGCACAGCAACGACCCTCCCGTTCAGATCATCTACATCCTGTATCTCCGTATTATCTGCCCTTGTGAGTATAACCTGCTTTGCCTCAAAGTAGGGATCGCTGAAATCGACCTGCTTCGCCCTCTCTTCAGTTATGGTCATGGCTGAGCAGATGACATCGTACTTATGTGCCAGCAGTCCCGGAATTATTCCGTCCCATGCCGTATTGACAAACTTGACTTTCAAACCCATTCTATTGGCAATTTCCGTCATGAGGTCAATGTCAAATCCCGTGTACTCTCCCGTTTTCTCATCGGTGTACTCGAATGGTGGATATGCTATGTCGCTTCCTACAGTCAGGTAACCCTCCTCTACAAGCTTTATCTTCTGCTCCTCCTTTGTTGCCTGCTGCGCACACCCCAGAAACAGAACTGCAGCCAGAATTACCACTACAGGAACAATCTTTTTCATATCAACACCCCGGCTTTAACAAGATTTGATACTTAAAAAATTTTCGAAACATTAAGTTAATCTTTTAAACAAACCGCAACCTCCGCCAATGGTGAAGAGGTTATACGCTGATCTGGGGCTTGCAGTCGTCGCTCTGATATGGGGATCAACGTTTCCGGTTGTAAAGATAGCTCTGGACAGCATGTCGCCTTTTGCTTTTAATACGGTCAGATTTTTCATAGCGTGCCTCTTTTTCATTCCGTTCCTGAAGCGAGGAGATTTCAAAGATGGTTTTAAAATTGGAGTGGTATCTTTCCTCGGTTATACCTTTCAGACAGTTGGCCTTGATTACACAACAGCCACGAATGCAGGATTTATAACCTCAACTTATGTGGTTTTGGCTCCGATAATCTCATGGCTCGTTTACAAAGATGTATTTGACAGAAGAGACGTTTTTGGCGTATTCTTAGCATTGGTTGGATTCTATTTCCTCTCGGGTTACTCAGGATTCAACATTGGCGACATCCTCATGCTCTTCTGCGCCCTGTTCTTTGGCGCTGAAATTGCAATGATCTCTCACTACTCCCGCCTCAGCAATCCAACGATGCTTGCTTTCTGGCAGGCCTTTGCCATCTTCATCCTCTCAGCCCCGTTTGCAGCCTTTACAACCACAAAGTTTGAGATAAATATGACTGTTATTGCAGCACTCCTAATCACAGCCTTCTTTGCCACCTTCGTTGCCAAAATGCTCCAAAACTGGCTTCAGAGCTACACTAAGTCTTCAGATGCAGCAGTGATACTTTCTCTTGAAGGAGTATTTGCCCATCTCTTCAGCGTTTTATTTTTGGCCGAAATTTTAAATTTAACGCAGTACTTTGGTGCGCTTTTAATATTGATTGCAGTAATCATAGTTTCGCTCAGAGAATAGATTTTAAATCTGAACAATTTTGATTTGCCGCAATTTTCTTATATTTTGAAAATTAAAGATAAAATTGAGGTGATAGGTATGGGTGTTCACAGAATAACGAGTGAAGCTGCTAAGTATTATGCAATGAGAGAGAAAATCGTTGGAGCTGGCATCTCACTTCTTGGAGAAGCAAGCATAAATCTTGATAAGCTGAGCAAAGAGCAGCTTGAAAAACTTGGAGATTTAGCTGCAAAGCTCCTCCCCCACTCCCCGGGGTATGCGGGCAAAATGATGCCAATAGTTGCGAGACTCTTCTGGAGACTTGCTGGGGTTAACGAGAAGGAATTTGGATTCGCTGAGCTTGAAGAGCTTGAGAAGGAGATAGAGACGATCAAAAACGAACTTGGTTTTTAATCCTGTTTTTATTTTTTAACGGACTTTCCCCGTCTTACAACTCAAACAATCTTTACAGCACATTTTTCTTCTCGAATCCTAGTTTTACGAGTATTTTGGAATGAGAAAACCATTGAAAACCTAGTTGAGCTGCAATGTCTGGTTGAGAGTGCTGTACTTTTGAGAGCAATTCAAGAGGAAATAATACAAGAGTTATTCATTTAAACGCTCTGTGTTACAAAATATTCAAAGACATCCTTCTCCCACTTTATAGCTCCTGCATCCGTAGAGATCAATGCACTCATGAAAAATATCAGAAAATGGGACGATGTAGACGCCCTTACTCTGGAATACTCCAGAGGGGTATGGATTGTCAAAGGATATAGAATGCAGGGCAACGCTCTAACAGAGCAGGAATTCGAATTCAGCCAAAAGATACAAATGTAAAACATCAAATGGAAATATGGACATGCACAACGTCTTTAAAACTGCTTTGAGTTTGATTGGGGCAGTCTTCATAGCTGCTGGAGTACCAGCCATTATTTTTTCAGTTATGTCAATACTTGGAATCTACGGCGACATCTGCAGATATATTACCTATTCAATCGTTGCTCTGGCAGTAATTCTAGTTTTCAGACGCTCTACATTCCACAATCCGCTGCTTGTTATTTTCATAGTTCTCCTTATTCCTGTCTTCTATTTGATCAATACACAGGGGCTGAAGCTTATGGCCTCTATTATGCTCGGCTATCTTGCAGCCGTGAGCGCTAGAAAGGAGTAAGCTGTAGATGAGTGGGTGCATAGGGGGACTCCCACATTACTGAGATGCAAAAACTTTAAACATTACCACCCAACTACGCATTGTATGAAGGCTGTACTCTCATACTCTGGAGGCTTGGATACAACAGTTTGCATTCCACTGCTCAGGGAAAAATATGGTTTTGATGAAGTCATCACGGTTACAGTTGATATCGGTCAGCCAGAAGCGGACATTAGGCAGGCTGAGGAAAGAGGGAAGAAGTATGCTGACAGACATTACACCATAGATGCGAAAAATAACTTCGTTAACGAACTTTTCAAGTTGATCAAGGCGAATGGCGATTATGAGGGCTATGTTCTCGGAACTGCCCTCGCAAGACCGCTTATTGCTGAAAAAGTCGTTGAGGTTGCGAAGAAGGAGGGAGCTGATGCGATAGCCCACGGATGCACAGGAAAGGGAAACGATCAGCTCAGATTTGAAAACGTCTTCAGACAGTACGGTTTTAAGGTAATAGCTCCTGTCAGAGACCTTAATCTCACGAGAGAGTGGGAAATTGAGTATGCAAAAGAGCACGGTATTGACGTTCCCGCCACGAAAGAAAAGCCATACAGCATCGATGAAAACCTATGGAGCAGGAGTATAGAGGGAGGAAAGCTTGAAGATCCCTCATTCGTACCTCCCGAAGACGTATACGAGTGGACAGCAAGCCCGGAGAAAGCTCCGGAGGAGGCGGAGATTATCAAAATTGACTTTGAAAAGGGTGTGCCGGTGGCGTTAAATGAGGAAAGAATGGATGGCTTTGAACTGATCAGAAAGCTCAACGAAATTGGTGGAAAGCATGGGGTTGGCAGGACGGACATGGTGGAGGACAGGGTTCTCGGGCTTAAGGCGAGGGAGAACTACGAGCATCCTGCAGCTACGATTTTAATTACGGCCCACAGAGACCTTGAGAAGCTCGTTTTGAGCAGGAGGGAGCTGAAGTTCAAGAAGTTCGTTGAGGAAGAGTGGGCTGAACTCGTTTACTATGGCCTGACAAACGATCCGCTTTACGATGCTCTGAATACCTTCATTGACAAAACGCAGGAAAGAGTGACTGGATGGGTTAAGATTAAGCTTTTCAAGGGAAATGCAGTACCAGTTGCGAGACATTCGGAATTTGCCCTGTATTCAGAAGAACTGGTATCCTTCGACACTGGGGCAATAGACCAGAGACTTGCAGAAGGCTTTGCGGCCTTTCATGGTCTGCAGGGAAGGTTATTCAGAAGGACGTTTCAGTAACATTTTAAATTTAAAACTCTCTTTATTCATTATGGACTTTATCATAATCTCTGTTGGAAACGAGATACTCAGCGGAGATATAAGCAACACGAATGCGGCGTACATGGCAAAAAAGCTCACTAAGCTGGGCCATAAGGTGAAGAAGATAACAACAATCCCCGACGATGTAGATATTATTGCGGAAGAGGTGAGAAAGGCATCGGAGGATGCAGATTTTGTTCTCGTCACCGGTGGGCTCGGAGCAACTCATGATGACGTTACTGCCGAGGGTATAGCCAAAGCCTTTGGAAAAAAGCTTGTGATAAATAGGGAGGTCTATGACTGGTTGAGCAAGCTCAGCAGAAACGAGGAGGCTGTGAGGAAGATTTCTTCTGTTCCTGAGGGCAGTGAGATAATCTGGAACGATGTTGGGGCTGCTCCAGCCTTTATCGTTGAGAATGTTGCCGTTATGCCCGGAGTGCCAGCAGAGATGGAGAACACGTTTGAAAAAATACTGGATAGGTTTGAGAAAGGTAGTTACTACGAGGATACAGTGAGAATTGAGGGTTTTGAGGTAAAAATTGTGGATAAACTTAATCGGGTGGTTGAGCAGTTTCCAGACGTCCAGATTGGATCATATCCCAAATCGGGTTACGTGCTGGTGAAGTTCTCAGGTAGTGATGAAAAGAGGGTGAAAGAGGCTATAAAAAAGTTTGAGGAGCTTGTAAATGCTAAGGGGTAGGATTTTCTACAGAGGAGAGTTCGTTGAAGCGGGAATTGAGGTTGAAGAAGGCAAGATTAGGAGAGTAGGAAAGCTTGTTGATGGAAGGAAGGTTAAAGGCGTAATTTTACCTGCCGGAATTGATGTCCACGTTCATCTCAGGGATTTTGAGGAGAAGCACAAGGAAACGATTGAGACTGGGACGGAAGCGGCACTGCATGGTGGAATCTGCCTTGTTGTTGATCAGCCCAACACAAAGCCTGTAGTTGATTCGGAGGATATTTACTTTAGGAGGATGGAGGTGGCGAAAAAGAAGGCTTTTGTTGATTACACCCTTAACTTCGCGCTGACGAACTCAAACTGCGACGAGATTGACATTATCGTGGAAAAAATAAGACGGAAATATTACCTGCCGGCCATCGGGGAGGTTTTCATCCAGCACAACAACGAGGATTTGCAGATTGGCTACGAAACTCTTAGAAAGGTCGTTTCAGAGCTTCAAAGCTTAATCACGCTTCACGCCGAGGATCCAGAGTTCGTTAAACCCGGCTTCCCGAACTTCAGGTTCAGAAGCAGGGAGGCGGAGATAAGGGCGGTTGAGAAGGCTTTGAAGATATCGAGCTTTCACTTCTGCCATATATCCACAAAGGATGCGGCAGAGATGATAATGGAAAGCGACTCGACGTTTGAAGTCACACCTCATCACCTCTTGTTTTCAACTGAAGAGTATGCAAGACTTGGAGATGCTGTTAACGTAAATCCACCTTTGAGGAGCAGAGATGAGGTGGAATGGCTCTTGAGGAACTTTCACAGAGCAGACGTGCTCGCATCAGACCACGCACCCCATACGCCTGAGGACAAAAAGGCTGGTGCACCTGGATTTCCAGGTGTGGAAACAATGTACCCGATTTTTGTTTTCCTCGCAACAAGAGGTGTCGTGAGCTTTAGAGATCTGGTTGAGAAGATAGCTGCCAACCCTGCAAAAATTTTCGGTTTCAGAGATTACGGAGAGATTGAAGTTGGGAAATTTGCAAACCTTGCTGTCTTCGAGTTGAAAAATGTTGAGGAGATAAACGCAGACAAACTTCACTCTAAATGTGGCTGGACACCTTACGAGAGTTTTAAAGCGATTTTTCCAAAGGAGGTTTATCTTAGGGGAACTGAAGCACTTGAATGCGGGGAAAGGCTTGGAAGAGTTATTGAAACAGATAATCCAGTCTGACACAATTTCACCTATTTCAATGTTAAGAGAAAAGCTTTTAAAGTTGATTACTATAGTAGTAATGATGAGCATAAAAGTGCTGGTTGTGGATGATGACGAGAGCATAAGGGAAATCATAAAGGTTATGCTGAAAGATTACGAGATAATCGAAGCTACCAACGGCTATGAAGCTATAAGGATATACGAGAGCATGCGTCCAGATCTCGTTTTGATGGATGTTTCAATGCCCCAGATGGACGGGGTTGAGGCTACAAAGGAGATTCTGAAAATTGATCCTAAAGCCATCATAATAGGTCTCACCGCTTTTGCCAGAAGCAGAGGAAAGGAGATGCTGGAAGCTGGGGTAAAGGAGGTGATAGAGAAACCCTTCACGAGGAGGATGCTGAAGGGCATTATTGAAAAGTACGTCGCCAGTGCTGTAGCGGGTTCATGATTAAATTTTTCTAACACACTGAGTTCTTTTTTTCCAATGGAGTTGTTGGTACTGCTGCTTGCGGCAATCCTTGACATCTTTTTCTCCGAACCACCTTTGGTTATCCACCCAGTCTTCTGGTTCGGAAAGCTCATATCTTTTTTAGAAAAACTTAAAATTTCAAATCACATCTTCGACATGATTTATGGAGCATTTTCGACCCTTGCGGTTGTTGTCTTTGCCTTAACTTTGGCTCTAATTCCTCTTCCTCAACCATGGTGCCTCCTATGGCACGTTTACCTTCTCTTCTCTGCAGTATCCATCAGGAGCATGATTGTCCATGCTGAAAGGTGTGTAAGGGATGGGGTGGATAGAGAGGCTGTGCAGCAAATTGTGAGTAGAAACACTGCAGAACTGGGTGAGGAACAACTTTGCTCTGCTGTAATAGAATCTGTTGCTGAGAACTATGTTGACGGCCTTGTTTCTCCCCTTTTCTATTTCTCCATTTTTGGAGTTGCAGGAGCGATGGTTTACAAGGCTGTAAACACCTGCGATGCCATGATCGGGTACAGAAAGGGAAGATACGAGTATTTTGGCAAGTTTGCTGCGAAACTTGACGATGTTCTCAACTTCGTACCTGCAAGAATTTCCTTAATCTTTTTTGAGTTATTGAAGAGAGGAGCTTTGAGGTACGGCATTGAAAGAAATGTGAAACTAAACGGATGTGCAATTGCTGCAATGTCTTACATTCTGAATGTAGAGCTTGAAAAACCCGGCTACTACTTGCTTCCGGGCAGAAAGGCAAACGTCTCGCTTGTTGAGGAAGCAATCGGGGCATTCAAGATACTGAGTGCTATTGCTGTGACGTTTTTTGCTGCCGTTATTGCAATCAGGATAGTATTATTAACTCATCTGTAGCTTTTGGGGCGATGAAGTGTGAAGCCTGTGAGGGCAGAGGCTACATCGAGATAGAGAAAACATGTGAGATCTGCAGCGGGACCGGGAAGTCGAAGAGCTTTGATCCGAAAATGACAGCAGAGCTATCGGATGAGCAGATAAAGATGTTTATGAATGGTATCTGCGGGGTCTGCAGAGGAACGGGGAAGGTTAAGATCATGCAGGTTTGCAAAGAGTGCAATGGGACGGGAAAGGCTGGAAAGTGCAGGATATGTGGGGCAAAGGTCATTGGAAACCACGAACTCTGCCCTTCATGCAGGAAAAAGCCCCATGCATATAGACTGAGCAATAGCTGCGGGCTTGAGGATGTCAGGCTCAACAGAGTTTATTTGGGAAAGGTCTCTGCTGTCACTGACATAGGTGTTTTCGTAAATCTCAACAAGAGGTTGAGAGGGTTAATTCACCGCAAAAACCTTGGCGGATTTAAGTTCAATGAGGACGAAGATGTGCTCGTTCAGGTGAGCAACATAACTCTGAGCGGTGAAATAGATCTGAAGCCTGTGAAGATGGATGGATTTGCGGTTGTTGACGTTTCGAAGGATGTTAAGAGGGTTGGCATCTCGGAGCTTGAGAATTATGTGGGAAAAATGGTCGAAGTCAGGGGAATGGTTACCCACGTCAAGCTCACGGGTGGACCAACAATCTTTACACTTCTTGATGGCAGGGCGAGTGTCAATGCAGCAGCCTTCGAAGGAGGGGAGAGGGCGTTTCCTGAAGTAAGGGTTGATGATGTTGTGAGGGTTGTGGGGATCGTAAAGAGGAGAGAGACGAAGCTTCAGATAGAGATTCTTGAGATGGAAAAGCTGCTGGGAGAAGAAGCGTATGAGATAAGAAAGAGAATTCAGGAGGAGATAGAGAAGGCCTGTGAGCCTGAGTTCAGGGGATTCCTTATCGAGAGTGAGATTCTGGATGCGTTGAAAGAGGACATGCTCAGGGTGGCAAAAGAGCTGAAGAGGGCCATTTACGAATCAAGGCCAATTATCATAAGGCACCACTGGGATGCTGATGGGACATGTGGAGGGGTGGCTCTTGAGAAGGCGCTAATCGATCTCGTTGAAAGGGTACATTCAGACAGTGATGCGAAGTATTATCTGGTTAAAAGAAGAGTTTCGAGGGCTCCGTTCTACGAGCTTGAGGATGTTGTGAGAGATCTCGACGAGAGTCTTGAAGATATGGAGAGATATGGGGACAAGATACCCCTTGTCGTTCTGGTTGATAATGGCTCTGGAATGGAGGATGTACCGGCTATAAGGCAGTTCCTGCTTTTTGGGGCGGATGTGATAACCATAGATCACCATTTTCCCGATGAGGAGGTAGATCGCTATCTGCTCTACCACGTTAACCCTTACAAGGTTGGTGGAGACAGCAACTACACCTCGGGGATTCTGTGTGTGGAAATAGCCAGAATGATTTCGAATCTGGATTTGAAGCTCCTTGCGGCGGTAAGTGTTGTTGGTGATAGGGCTGAGGGGGAGGTTGAGAAATACGTGGAGCTATCTGGAAAAAGCAGGGAGGAACTTGCAGACATAGCCATTGCTGTGGAGTATGAGGGCTTTTACCTGAGATTCAGATCAGCGAGCCAGATCATGCACGAAATACTCGGCTTTGGAAGGCAGGACAGGCATGTGAAGTTCGTGGAGATGCTCTCGCAGTATGCGAAGGAGGCAATTGAGGAGCAGGTTAAGACGGCGATGGACGGGGTTAGGGTTCAAATGCTGCCCAACGGTATAGCCTTGGCTGCCTTGGATGTTGAGAACTACGCCAAGAAGTTCACCTTCCCCCCACCGGGCAAGCTTACCGGAGAGGTGCACGACAGGTTGAAGCAGAAATACGAGAGAATTGTTACTATTGGCTACGGGCCGGATTTTGCAGTCATCAGGAGCGAGGGTGTGGAGCTTGATATTCCAAGGCTGGTTCAGGAACTGAGAGAGGAGATAGTTGCGGGAGTTGATGGAGGGGGACATTTGGTTGTAGGGTCGATAAAGTTTGTCCAGGCCAAAAGGAAAGAGGTTCTGGCAAGGTTAGCGGCTAAGATCGGGAGTATCAAGTAATTTTCGAACCGGTGTTGCAATCAACGCGAAACGGGTAAAATTTAAATTTTGAACATTAAGGTTTAACCGAATGATAGACAAGATCATATCAAGGTTGATGTCTATAGGAGCAGATTTGAGCTCAAAGAATGCGATAAAGGGAGCTTTGAAAGTTCTGGGTGAGGATGAGGGGCTCGCGGACCTTATTTATATTATAGTGAAAAACAGAGCGTACAGGAAAGAGTGGAAAAGCTTGCCACCATCCAGTAGAGTCATATTTCTCCCGCAATGCCTGAGAAACTCGAAAAACTGTGAGGCAGAACTTACCGAAAAAGGATATGTGTGTAAGAAGTGCGGCTCTTGTAGCGTTGCGGAGATCGTGGAACTCGCCGAGAATCTTGGCTACAAGCACATTTACATTGTTCCAGGAGGAAGCATGGTTTACAAGATACTGAAGCAGATAGTTTCAGAACTTGACAGCTTTGCCTGCCTCGGTGTTGCATGCGTTCCAGAACTCTGCGAGGCGAGTGAGAGACTTTCTATGAAGGGCATACCTCATCAATGTATTCCCCTCAAAAAGACCGGATGTGTTGATACAGAGGTTGACGTTGATGAGGTAAAGAGATATCTCAAGATGGGACTGACGGATGAAGAAGAGGGAGCTGGAAATAATTCTTGAGAGTTTGAGGGGGTTTGAGAGTCCAAAAATTAAACTTGAACAGTACGTAACTCCGCCAAGCCTTGCCGCATTTATCATTGTAAACGCCAGACTGAATGATGACCTGAATACCGTTTTCGACCTCGGCTGTGGCACTGGAATTCTCGCAATCGCAGCATCCCTCTTGGGAGCCTACTCGGTTGGATTCGATGTCGATCCTGAAGCTTTGAAAATAGCGAGGAAGAATGCTGCAGAAATGAATGCTGATGCTGACTTCGTGTGCACCGATGTCAAGGACGTGAAGATCAAGAAGAGGGGAACGGTGATAATGAACCCGCCCTTCGGAATTCAGAGGAGGCATGCGGACAGACCTTTTCTGCAGAAGGCGTTTGAGATTTCCAATGTGATTTACACAATACACTCAGCAGGAAGTTCAAAGTTTGTCGAAAAAATGGCAGAGGAATGCGGATTTAGGGTTACACACATCTGGAAGTTCTCGATTCCCCTGAGAAAAACGTACTCGTTCCATGAAAAAGCATTTAAATATATACCCGTAGAGGTATTCAGGATTGAGAAATATGAAAGTTGTAATGCCGGGAGATAAGATAGGATCGACAGAAGAATATATGAAAGGAAAGGGAGTTTATGAAGAAGATGGCGAACTTTTCGCAGCTGTTGCGGGGTATCTTGTTATAAAAGACAGGGTTGCGAATGTTGAGAGCTTTGCCAGCATTCCGGAAGTTTTGAAGGGCGATGTTGTGCTTGGCAGAGTCGTGGATGTGAGGAACACGATGGCCCTTGTTGAAGTCGTGAGCAAGAAAGGAGAGGAAAGATCTCTGACCACTCGCAGTCTCGGCTTTCTTCACATATCGAATGTTGATGAGAAATATGTGAAGGACATCTCGGAGGCGATTGGATATCTGGATATAGTTAAGGCGAGAGTTATTGGAGATAACCTGAGGCTTTCCACGAAGGAGAAGGAAATGGGAGTTTTAAAGGCACTCTGTAGCTCCTGCAGAAGCGAAATGATAAGGGAAGGCGACATGCTTAAATGCCCAGAATGCGGTAGAGTTGAGAAGAGAAAAATTTCGAGTGACTACGGAAAGGGTGAGTGGTAATATGGAGGTAAAGATTGTCGAGATTGGAGAGGACTTTGTAAAGCTTATACTCAAGGGCGAGGAGCACACATATCTTAACCTCTTGCAGCACTACCTTGTCGAGGATGAAGACGTTGTGGTGGCAAGATACAACATCTCTCACCCCCTCGTCGGAGAACCGCAACTTTACGTTCGCACAAACGGTAAAAACCCGCTCGAAGCGATAAAAAGGGCGAATGAAAAAATTATTGAAGCCTGCAACACTCTTATTGAGCAGATATGAGCTCAGAACTCAAAACCCTCATCACGTCTCAGAGGGGCCCTTTCATCATCGCCAGTTAAACTTCTCCTCGCAGCTTTTAACCTTATCACAAAGGTTGCACCATGTGGTTTGGTATCTTCAATCCACACTTTTCCACCATACCGATCAACGACTTTCTTGACGATGTATAGTCCAAGACCACTCCCTGCATCTTCTCCAAATCTGAAACCCTCCTTGAAAACCTGTCCCTTTAATTCCGGTTGAATTCCCAACCCGTAGTCGACAATCTTTATCTCTGCTTCATCCTCAAATTCACTCAGCCAGATGTCGATCCTATCCGTTCTGCCGTGCTTTATCGCGTTCGAAACAATGTTGTCTATGACAGAATGTAACGCCTCATCGGCCATTGCAAAGCACAGGCCATGTGTGTTTATTTTTATGGGATACGACTTTGCCAAATCTTCAATAACCTTTCTGACGTTAACAGGCTTTAGCCCCTCACCTTGGGTCAGCACTATTTTTTCAAGTTCTCGAATCTTGTCGATGTAGTCACTGCTATCCTTTACAGCTTTTAGTGCTTTTTCCAGCAAAGCCTCGTTTTTTGTCATCATAAAAGTCTCTATATATCCTGATATTACCTGTAGCTTGTTCAGAATATCGTGGCGAAGCATTCTGTTTATCAACCTCAGGATCTCCTGAAGTTCCTTAACCTTCTCGTAGAGTTCGGCATACCTCTTTCTCTCCAGATCAAGTTCGTAGTAGCTCAAAAACCTGATTTCCCTGCGGTATATATGCTGAATTCCTGAGAATAGCAGAGTCGTGCTTGCCAAATACAGAAATATCGGAAGTTCAAATCCCGCAAGGTTGTTATAAGCGTAGTAAAGCAAGCTATCTTCAATGTATCTTATCGAATAGTAACCTGCTAGAATTCCATAGTACGTGACAGCCTCTGTTTTTAGATAGATGGATAGGAAAATTAACAGGAGTGACAGGGATATTATGTCACATGTTAGATTTCCGATGAGTATGTAGTCGGAGAGACCCCTCACACCAACATCTAGAATGGATCTCGTGAGAAAGATGATTGTAAAGATAACAGCCAGTACGGGCAGGACAAAGTGTTTGACATCGAGATAACCTGCTTCTCTTGTAGTTTTCCAGAGTAGGAAGCCTATGATTGGGAAGTTTGCGACAAGTGAGATAGGCAGAAAATATCTGAAATGCTCTGGGTTCAGCACAAAATGTCCTCCAGTCCACACAGCTTGACCGACCGTAACTACTGCAAAAGTATTTAAGGACAGGAACAGCAATAGTGAGAGAAACAGTCCTCTTCTTTCCTCTCCTGAAGACCTTGCAAGAAGAATAGCCATAACCGCTGAGAGGGTTAAGCATAGAAGTATGTAGATGTAAACGGAACCGAGAAATAAATCATCTGAAATGAGGTAGGTTTTGTGCAGGATGAAAGGGATTGTACCCAAAAACACCAAAAACCCCCAGCTAATGTAGATTCTCATGATTGTAATTATGTTTAAGTAATATTAATAAATTTAACGCGTTGGGTTCAAGAGATAAAAATTTTTTATATGTAGATACATAACAAAGTTTTTTTAGCGAGATATAGGGGGATCGGTAATGGCCTACGAAGATCTTCGAGAATTTTTAGATAAGCTTGAAGAAGAAAACGAACTGGCTAGAATAAAGCGCGAAGTAAGCCCGGAGCTTGAAATGACCGAAATTGTTGACAGGGTCGTAAAATCTGGCGGTAAGGCTTTGCTTTTTGAAAAACCTAGGGGTTATGATATTCCCGTTTTGTTGAACGCCTTTGGAACCGAAGGAAGAATGAAACTTGCTTTGGACGTTGAAAAATTTGAGGAGATTGGAGAAAGGCTTATTTCTGCTTTAGAATTCCGTCCATCATCTTTCATGGATGCCCTTAAAGGGGTGGGAATGCTGAAGGATTTCATGTCCTTCATTCCGAAAAAGACGAGCAAGGCTCCGTGCAAGGAGGTTGAGGCTGAAAGCCTCGAAAAATTCCCCATACTGAAGTGCTGGCCGAAGGATGGGGGAAGGTTCATAACACTGCCTGTGGTTATAACGAAAGACCCAGAAACGGGGGAATTGAATGCAGGAATGTACAGGATGCAGGTTTTTGATGGCAGAACCACAGGCATGCACTGGCAAATTCACAAACATGGGGCGGAGCATTTCAGAAAGATGGTTGAGATGGGTGGTGGGAAGATAGAGGTCGCTGTCGCAATAGGTGTTGATCCCGCAACCCTTTATGCATCCACCGCTCCACTACCTGCCGGAATAAGCGAGTTCATGTTTGCTGGCTTTATCAGGAAAGAGAGGCTAAAACTGACCGACTGCGAGACAGTTGATCTGCAAGTTCCGGCAAATGCAGAGATCGTGCTTGAGGGCTATGTTAAGGCTGACGAATTCAGGATCGAGGGGCCTTTTGGAGACCACACCGGCTACTACACCCCTCCTGAACCCTATCCGGTTTTCCACATCACACACATAACTCACAGGGAGAATCCGATTTATCATGCCACAGTTGTCGGAAAACCGCCGATGGAAGATGCCTGGCTTGGGAAGGCGACGGAGAGAATCTTCCTGCCAATTCTCAGGATAATGCATCCCGAAATAGTTGACATGAACTTGCCGATTGAGGGAGTCTTTCACAACCTTGCTGTAGTTTCGATAAAGAAGAGGTATCCGGGTCAGGCCAAAAAGGTGATGTACGCACTCTGGGGTATGGGAATGCTGGCTCTTACGAAGGTCATCATAGTTGTGGACTCCGATGTTAATGTTCACAACCTGAGAGAGGTGATCTGGGCTGTAACCTCTCGTTTCGATCCTGCAAGAGATGTTATCCTGCTACCACCATCTCCAACGGATTCTCTGGATCATGCTGCCTACATCCCAAATCTGGCGGGTAAGCTGGGCATAGATGCGACAAAGAAGATGAGAGATGAAGGATATGAGAGAGAGTGGCCGGATGTTGTAGAGATGGATGCTGAAGTTAAGGCAAAGGTTGATAGAATCTGGAATGAAATCAAAAAGCTCGTCCTATGAAGAGTTTTGAGAGTCTCTACTACAAACTTTTCTCAATCCCGAAACCGGGAGTTATGCTGGCAGTATCCTTAGCTGCAGCTCTTCTACTCTCTCTTGTTCATTTGGCTATCATCAAGCTGTGGCTGGCAGTGTTCCTGATTTCATTGTTGGGAATAAAAATAGCTGGCCTGAAATTTGATTTGAAAAGGATATCTTTCTTGGCAATTTTCGTCTCTGTGCTGAGCTTTCCAGCTCTCCTTATCGCAGGGGACGTTGCCGCATCATCATTCATTCTTTTTATCACATTTTACTTCTGCTCTGAAAGAAAACTGCTTTCCTTTCCATTATCCGCTCTCCCGTATCTCGCCGTTGACCCTTCGGTACAAACAGCGGCAATCCTGACTTTGTCAGCAATTTTGCTCGTAGTCTATCTCAAAGTACTTGGTACCAGTGTTGGTAAAATCAACATAAGGGATTTTGTCGAATCCTTCGTTCTTTTTTGGCTCACATCAAAGGCAGAGTACATGGAAAGATTTCTGCTGAAGCATTCCGAGAATTTTGAGGGTAGAGTCAGGTGTCTCACAGTCGGGGATGTAAGGCTCGTTTCAACAGATTTCCATCCGGGCCCATTCAGGAATGTGGGTGGGGCGAAGCTTGTCAGAACTCTTTCAGGCAAGAATAGTGTCTACCTCCACTCTCCCACATCCCACGCGATGAATCCTGTGAATGGTGGAGAGGTTGCTAAGATAGCTGGCGCACTCAGATGTTCTGGAGAGCGCGTGAAGCCGCTAAGACCCTTTGCCATACATGGAAAAAAATTTGATGTATACTGCATGCCCTTCGATCGCCTCAGGCTGATTTTTGTCAGCGGGAAAAGACATATTGATGATTTTATAGTTAATTCCAATAATTTTGTTGTTGACTGTCACAATGCTTATGAATCCGACTACGACCCAGACGAGGAGGAAATTAATGAAATATCACAGCTTGTAGACATGGCGGAGAAAAGAGAAAGTTTAGAAGTCAAAAACTTCAGATACGGGTTTGTCAAAATGGATGCTGAGAGTGAGAGCATATGCGGTTATGTTGCTGCTGTCCTGCTTGACTATGACGGGGAAAGGTATGCAATCGTTGTTTTCGACTCCAACAACGTGGATTTGACATTCAGAAAACACGTTGAAAGTCTTTTTGCTGGAATTGGATACAGGGCAATTGTGGTTTCGACGGATAATCATGAAAAGACAGGAATAAGGGCGAAACAATCCTACAAACCTGCAGGTAGGTGTGAGGAGGACTGGAAGATTGCAGAAAAGCTGGCTGATAGATGCAGAGAACTGGAACTGAGCGAGGGAAGATGCAGATATTCTGAAGGAAAAGTTGGGATAAGAGTTATGGGCAGAGAATTGCTGAGAGACGCTGAAGTCGCTGCAAGGGAGAGAGCAGTTCCGCTTATCGCAAACTTTTTAGGATTTGCCGTCCTAAATTACTTGCTTGCTTTGATGGTGTGACCCGCCGTCGAGGTAAAGTTATAAAAATCATCAGAAAAAAGATAGGAGGTGATTACTTTGGACGTTGAGGAGCTAAAGGAGCTGATTAGAGAAGATTATGAGTTGATTGATGCGAATGAGACGATTTCCAAACTTTTCCCGATACTTGAAAAGCTCGACAGGGATAAGGCAAATGCGATCCTTGTGGAGGAAGATGGGAAGATAATCGGGGTTGTGAGGGAGAAGGACCTCATCAGGGGCAGTGTTCTGAAGAATCCTCACGAGACGAGGGTTAAATCTCTGGTTGTTAAGACAGGCAAGCTGGATATTTCCGAACTCGATCCGTTTAAGGTTGCGAGAAGGTTTGTTGAAGATTCCACACCTTTTGTGATTGTCCAGACGGGTAAGAAATTTGGTGTTATCTACGTAAACGATTTTCTGAGGAAGCTAAAGCTCGAATTCGAGAATGTTAAGGTTAGGGAAGTAATGAATCCCGACGTGATAACTGTAAGAAGATTTGATACCGCTGCAAAGGCTCTGTCAGTGATGAGAAGTCATGGAATTGATAGGGTTGTGGTTGTTGACGAAAACAACAAGGTCATCGGCATTCTAACGGGCAAAGATGTCATAGACAGGGTTATATCGCCAAGAAAGAGGGCGAGGATGGGCGATTCGAGTGGGGAGAAGGAGAAGACCTTGTCAATCATGGTCGAGAGCATAATGAGTTCTCCTGTGATATCAGTTGGTAGGAACGACAGCGTTGCTGAGGTTATTGATTTGATGGTCGAGAACAGGATTTCGAGCGTCGTGGTTACGAGAGAGGGCATTCCAGATGGTATCGTGATAAAGAAGGACATTCTTGAATACTATCTCAAGAAACAGGAGAAGAAGGATTTTGGAGTTCAGATAATGACCTCTGACATAACCCTCGATGATTTTGACAGAGAGGCAATTATGGACGACGTAGAGAGGTTTATGAAGAAATTCTCGGAGTTTCTTGGTGAATCATACCTCTTCGTGTACATAAAGAGGCACAAGGAGCATTTCCGCAATTTACCGTTAATACACGTCAGGCTGAAGCTTTCAAGCGAGAAGGGGAACTTCATGGTCAGCGGAGAGAGCTGGGGAGTTGAGTATGCGCTGCACGTGGCGCTGAAGAAGCTGGAGAGAGAAGTTCTGAAGGAGAAGGAAATTCTGCAGGACAAGAGGATGGTAAAGAGGTTTTATGAAGAGGTTTTTGAGTATTAATTTTATATTATTAACTTTTGGAAACAAGTCAAAAAGCAAAAGATAAGTATGGATCCCGCTTTGACTTTAACGCCAGTAACATTCCTCTATTTCTAATTTAAAGCTTCACCAGCTGTAATGCTAATACTTCTCGACCTCGTTCGCAGCTAGGATAAAAAAGTTTTAAACTCTCTCAACAATCATCGCCATTCCCTGCCCCCCACCAATGCAGAGCGCTGCCAGTCCGTAATCAACCCCTCTCCTCTCCATCTCGTGTATAAGTGTTGTCGTAATCCTCGCTCCCGTGCAGCCGATGGGATGGCCAAGAGATATGCCGCTGCCGTTTACATTAACAATCTCCATGTCGAGGTTAAGTTCCTTTATGCACGCCAAGGCTTGGGCTGCAAAGGCCTCGTTGAGCTCTATCAGCCCAATATCTTTGATTGAAAGCTCAGCCTTCTTCAAAGCCTTCCTTATGGCCGGAATCGGTCCAAGACCCATGTAAGCCGGGTCTATGCCTGCTGAAGCAACCGATACAATCCTAACCTTTGCTTCAAGCCCGTAATCCTTTGCGGCCTTCTCATCCATGACAAGCACAGCAGCAGCACCATCATTAACTCCGCTCGCATTTCCTGCTGTTATTGTTCCATCTTTCTTGAACACAGGAGGTAATTTTGCCAGCTTTTCGAGGCTCGTATCTCTGCGCGGATGCTCATCGGTATCAACAACAACCGTCCCCTTCTTCTGCTTTACTTCAACCGGCACGATTTCCTGAGCAAACTTTCCCTCATCTATAGCCCTAACAGCCCTCATGTGACTCTCATAGGCAAGTTGATCCATCTCCTCTCTGCTTATGCCGTACTTCTCAGCTATGTTCTCGGCAGTTATCCCCATATGATAGCCATAAAACTTCTCCCAGAGGCCATCGTAGACCATTAGATCAACAAGCTCGTCAAAAGCCGTTACCGACATTCTGTATCCCCATCTTGCTTTAGGCAAAGCATAGGGAGCGCTGCTCATGCTCTCCATTCCCCCAGCAATAATAGCCTTGGCATCCCCGCTCTTTATTGTGTGGTAGGCAAGAGTTATTGCCTTCAGGCCACTCGCACATACCTTGTTCACCGTGAAGGCAGGAATTTCTTTTGGTATGCCCGCCATTATGGCTGCCTGCCTTGCCGGGTTCTGCCCCTGCCCAGCCTGCAGGACGTTGCCCATCACAACTTCATCGACTTCAACCTCAACACCATCGTAGTCATAGGCAGATTCCAGCTCGATTCTGCCCTTTGGCAATTTCTCAGGGTAGAATTCTATTGATTCAGGACTTGGTTTTGGCGCTATGCCCAGTTTCTTCAGCAAACCTTTAATTGCAACAGCTCCAAGCTCGTAAGCCTTCACATCCTTGAGACTGCCACCAAACCTGCCAACTGGAGTTCTGATCGCACCTACAATTACCGCCATAAAGCGGCATATATTCCTAAAAGAAAAATTTTGCCATTTATCCCCATCTTGGGTACTCTGTCTCAACCCCGAGCAGTTCTGCTATTCTCGAAACAGTATGGTTAACGAGATCATCAATCGTCTTCGGCCTTGTATAGAAAGACAGAACAGGCGGGAAGATGATGGCACCCATCTCTGATAGCCTTGCCAAGGTTCTAAGATGCCCTGAATGCAGTGGTGCCTCCCTCACTGCGAGAACAAGCCTCCTCCTTTCCTTGAGCGTGACGTCAGCAGCCCTCGTAATGAGGTTGTCTGCTATGCCGTAAGCGATGGATGATGCAGTTTTAACACTACAGGGCACAACGGCCATACCGTCATGCTTGAAGCTACCGCTTGCAAATGGAGCAGCAATTTCATCCTCGTCGTAGTACTTGGTTGCTATCTCCCTGATATAGCTCTCGTCGTACTGCGTTTCCGCCTTCAGTGTCATCTTTGCAGCTCTTGAAGCAATCGCATAAACCTCATTGCCTTCTTCAATCAGCTTTTCTATCAGCCTGATACCAAGTATCTGTCCCGAAGCTCCTGTGAGGGCGACTATAAACCTCATTAAATCAGTGGCTCAATGTCTTCATCGAACAGCTCAATCGTCTTGGCCATTCTTATTTTTTCAGCTTCCTCAACCTCCTCCTTTGCCTCTGCAGCTAATCTCTGCAGCTCCTTAACTCTTGGCACATCAGTAACATTTGCAAGCAAAACTAAAGCGGCAACATACCTCGTCTTTCTCGTTGGATAGTCTCCAGCTCTTACCTCTACTCCTGCAATCTGCTCTTCAAGCCACAGCTTTGCCTTCTCCAACCCTTTCCTGTCCAAATGCTCTGGAGGACCTGCAACGAGGATTAGAGCCCTTTCAGCACTTCTTATGTTGCATGGAATCGTCAATCTTCCAAGTGCAGCCCTTCTCACAAGCGTGGCAATCTTCATGGGTTTGTCATTTTCGATTGTCTCAAGCTCCTCCTCTTCTTTCTTACCAAAGAAGAGGAATCCCTTCTTTTTCTTCTTCTGCGAGGACTCTGCAAGGGTTGTAGCATAGCCTATGGAGGATATCCCGCCACCACGCAGTGTATTGACAACTTCACTGCTGTCAACAACCATCTCTCCAACAATATCTTCTTCTATCGGCTCTCCAGCCCTTGCAAGTATCGCAAGCCTCCTCACTATCTCCTCGTTGATCTTGGCAAAAGATTCCTTCAGGCTCGTCCCCTCAAACTTCCAAGCACCGTTATCCACAAGAATCAGGTTATCAACGTACTTCAGGATAGAGATCATGCTCCTTGCGGCATTCAATGAGTAAAGCTTGCCCTCCTCAGGGGCAGGTAAAATGCCAAGAGCGTAAACAGGCTCTGAGTACATCTCAGACAGATACTTTGCCAGCACTGGTGCCCCTCCACTCCCCGTTCCTCCTCCAAGACCCGAAATTATGAGAAAAGCATCCATATCGTGCGTCCCTCTTTCATCAATTGCATTCAGTATCGTCTCGATCTCCTCTTGAGCTATCTTAGCTCCAAGCTTGTTATCAGTCCCAACTCCGTGGCCTTTTACAACAGTCTGACCGATGAGTATGCGATCCTGAACGGGTACATGCTTCAAACCCATTAAATCAGTTCTTGCAGAATTTATCGCGAGCCACCTCATTCTGATATTCGATCCTCTCCTTTTCTCATTTTCGATGAACATGTCAAGTATCTTTCCTCCTGCCTGTCCAAAGCCTATGATGAAGAATCTCATCCATTACCACCTCTCCGCTAAGATTAAATCCACTTTTTATTTAAACTTTTTCTGCTCTGTCCTGCAGTGTAGTTATTCCTTTCATGCCCTGAAAAAGGCAAGTTTAAAAACAGCATTGCCGAGAGCAGAGCGATGCACTGGGCAGACGTGATAGCCTCAGAGCTGCAGAAAAGAGGAGGTAAGCACAGAATAGCTACCGGAATATCACCTTCGGGACATATCCACCTCGGCAATCTGAGGGAGATGGTCACGGCTGATGCGATAAGGAGGGCGTTGCTGGATGCTGGTGGTGAAGCGGAGATAGTTTACATTGCAGATGATTTCGATCCTCTCAGAAAAAGGTATCCCTTTCTGCCTGAGGAGTATGAGGAATATGTTGGTATTCCTCTCTGCAAAATCCCTGATCCGGAAGGTTGTCACGAGTCGTATTCCGAGCATTTTCTTGAGCCGTTTCTGGAATCTCTCGAAGTTCTTGGCATACCCGTTGAAGTGAGAAAAGCATATCAGATGTATGCTGAGGGGTTATATGAGGAGAAAACAAGAATTGCACTGCAAAAAAGAGATAAAATCGCGAAAATCATAGCTGAGGTTACAGGAAGAGAGCTTGAAGAAGACTGGTATCCTTTCATGCCTTTCTGCGAGAAATGTGGCAGGATAAATTCAGCAAAAGTTACGGGATTTGATGACGACTGGATATACTACGAATGCAATTGTGGCCATAGTGGAAAAGCATCATACAGGGGAGGAGGAAAGCTGACATGGAGGGTGGACTGGGCAGCAAGATGGCAGATTCTCGGTATAACGTGCGAGCCTTTCGGTAAAGACCACGCCGCAGCCGGAGGGAGCTATGATACTGGAAAGAGAATTTCCAAGGAGATCTTCAACTACGAACCCCCATATCCTGTTCCGTACGAGTGGGTGCATTTGAAGGGCGTTGGAGCTATGAAGAGCTCAAAGGGAATAGTCATCCCTGTGAAGGAAATGATTGAAGTGATACCGCCAGAAATCGTGAGGTATATCACCATCAGGGTCAAGCCTGAGAGACATATAGAGTTCGATCCAAGCATAGGTCTGCTTGACATAATAGACGAGTTTGAGGAGAAGATAAAGGAGAAAGATAGGAGTGTCGAGCTGAGCCTTGTGGGTGACGTTTCATATTCTGATATCCCTTTCCGCCATCTTGTTGTTGTTGGCCAGATTGCCAAATGGGATATTGACAAGGTGTTTGAAATACTGGAGAGGACGGGATACAGTATTGATGAGGTGGCTAAAAGGGACGTTGAGAGGAGAATAGTGTATGCTGAAAGGTGGCTTGAAAAATATGCTCCGGAAAGGATAAAGTTCGAGATCGTGGATGAGGTTACATCAGAATTCAGTGAGGAGGAAAAAACGTTCCTGAGAGAATATTCGGAAAGGTTGAAAGATGATATGACGCCCGAAGAAATTCACAGCCTTGTTTATGAAGTAGCAAGATCGCTTGGCTTTAAGCCGTCGAAGGCTTTTCAGGCTATCTACAAGGCGATACTCGACAAGACGTATGGTCCAAGAGCAGGGTACTTCATAAAGTCCCTTGGGGTTGAGTGGGTGAAGGAAAGGTTTAGGCAATGTTATGAGAAGAATTGAGGCTGGCAGCTATTACAGCTACCTCCCCGAAGGTTGCAAGCTGTGCAGGAAGGGGGCGAAGCTGGTACTGTTCGTTACTGGCTTATGCAACAATAGATGCTTCTACTGCCCTGTTTCTCATGCCAAATTCGGAAAAGATGTTACTTACGCAAACGAGAGAGAAGTAAAGTCAGTCAGGGACTTTTTTGAGGAGGCAGAGATGATGGAGGCAGAAGGAGTGGCAATAACGGGTGGAGAGCCTTTGCTGAAGCTTGAAAGGGTTGCTAAATTTGTCGATATCGCAAAAAAATTTGATATGCACATCCACCTTTACACGTCCCTTCCTGCAGGTGAGGAGAAGCTGAAAAAGCTTAGCGGAGTTGATGAGATAAGGTTTCACCCTCCAGAACTGAGGAATCCAGACGCCTACATTGAACCCATTAAGGCAGCCAAAAAGCTCGGCATAGATGCTGGTTTTGAAATTCCTGCTATAAGATTCGAAAGGAGAATCGTCGAGATTGTGAACGAACTTGATGCATTCCTCAACGTGAATCAGCTTGAGGTCAGTGAGAGAAACTGGGAAAACATAGTTGGAAAAGGGTACAAGGTAAAGGACTACTACGTGGAGAATCAGGAGGTTGTGAGAGCATACGAGGAGGCTGAGAAGTTTCACTACTGTAGTGCGAGGTTTAAGGATGTTGCCCAGTTCAGGAGAAGGCTGATAAGGATGGCGATGAACCATCCAGACTTCTATGCCATAACAAGAGACGGTACGGTTATCTGCTGCAGAATTGAGGGAGATCTTGACCTTGCTGAGAGGGTCCTGAATGAGTGGAGGGTTGAATACGTCAGGTTTGATGATTGCATCGAAACCTCTCCTGAGATAGATATTGTGATTAGAGAAGCTTTAAAATCTGAAGGGTTGAAGCTGAGCTTGGTCGAGAGATATCCGACTTCGAACAGAATAGTGATTGAAGTTACCGAAATCTGAGGTCCGAGCATGAATGGAGAGGTAGAGACGAGAGTTAGAAAGTATCTTGAAAGGGATAAAAACGGACTGAGAAAAGAGTTACTCAAGGTGCTGCTTGAAGGAAAGAAGTTCACAACCTCTGAAATTCACAAAATGCTAGCTGAAAAAGGGTATTCAATCAGCCCAAGAGGCGTATCGGCAATGGTGGGGCTGATAAGTGCAAGGCTTGGGATCTTGAAGACAGAACTAGGTGAAAAAAACAGATACTACTTGAAAAATGAATATGCTGATCTTGTAAGGCAGATTATTGAGGAATTTGAATGATAGGGCTGGTTTATAGAATTTATGAAAACAGGTTACTCAGGAGTGTTAGGAAGGGCAATATTCCAGAGCACATAGCGATTATTATGGACGGAAACAGAAGATTTGCGAGAAAAAAGGGTCTAAAGCCGTATCAGGGACACTTTTTCGGTTCTAAAAAAGCTGAGGAAGTTCTCGAGTGGTGCTGGGAGCTTGGAGTCAGAATGCTCACACTTTACGCATTCTCTACTGAAAACTTCAACAGAAGTGAGGCCGAGAAGAGAAATATCTTCAGCCTGCTTGAAAGGGAATTGATGCGAATTCTAAAGGACAAAAGAACCTATGAGAGAGAGATGAGGGTAAAGATCGTCGGAAGAAAGGACATGTTGCCCAGAAACCTTTTGAAAACAGTAGAAGAAGTTGAAAAGATCACAAGCAAGCACAGGAGGCATTTTCTGAACATAGCAGTAGCTTATGGTGGGAGACAGGAGATAATGGATGCCGTAAGGGCAATTTTGCGTAAGGTTGAAGAGGGCAGAATTTCACCGGACGAGATAGATAAAAAGATGGTTGAAGAACATTTATATGGTGATGGGAAGTACTCAAAAGTTGACCTGATAATAAGGACTGGCGGAGAGCAGAGACTTTCGAACTTCCTCCCATGGCAGGCTGCAAACAGCATAGCGTACTTCTGCGATGTTTACTGGCCTGAGTTCAGAAAGATAGATCTGCTGAGGGCTATAAGGTCTTGGCAGTTCAGAAGGAGTCAGGAGGTGGTGTGATGTCCCAGAAAATGATGTACGAGTTTAAGAGGAAAATCGAAGAACTTGAAAAATACAAGGGTAAAGGTACGGAGCTTATTACCCTTTACATTCCACCAGATAAAAACATACCGGACATTGCGAATCAGCTGAGGAGCGAACTGAGTCAGGCTTCAAACATTAAGTCGAAGCAGACCAGAACGAATGTGCTTGCTGGCATAGAGGCTATTTTGAACAGGTTAAAGCACTTCAGGAAGCCACCCCAGAACGGAATGGTGATAATAAGCGGTGTTGTTAACATAGACGGCAAGGAGAAGCACATAACGGAGATAATAGAGCCTCCAGAACCTGTGCCGCTATACAAGTACCATTGCGACTCCAAGTTCTACCTCGACCCGCTTAAGGAGATGCTGGTAGACAAGAAACTCTACGGTCTCATTGTTATTGACCGAAGGGAGGCAACAGTGGGGCTGTTGAAGGGGAAGAGGATCGAGGTTCTTGACTGGGATACGTCAATGGTTCCGGGAAAGCACAGGCAGGGAGGGCAGAGCAGCGTGAGGTTTGAAAGGTTGAGAGAGATAGCCATCCATGAATTCTACAAAAAGGTTGGAGAGATGGCAAGTGAAGCTCTACTGCCGTACAAGGACAAGCTGATAGGAATACTCATCGGTGGACCATCTCCAACAAAAGAGGAGTTCTATGAAGGGGAATATCTGCACCACGAGTTGCAAAAGAAGGTTCTCGGTCTTTTCGATGTTGGCTACACCGACGAAAGCGGACTTTACGAGCTTGTGGAGAAGGCAAAGGACGTTCTACAGGAAGTTGATATAATCAGGGAGAAGAACCTGATGCAGAGGTTTTTGAAGGAGGTAGCCAAAGACGGGCTTGCTGCGTACGGTGAGGAAGAAGTTAGGAGATATATTGAGCTCGGAGCGGTCGATACCCTGCTTATATCCGAAGATCTACGTTATGAAAGGGTAAAATACAGATGTCCGAAGTGCGGGAAGGAGAAGGTTATGACGGTCAGAGAAGGTGTGGAGAGACCACCGTTCTGCGAGGAGGACAATGTGCAGATGGAGGAGGTCGAGAGGAAGGATGTTGTTCTTGAGCTCTCAGAGCTTGCGGAGAGTATGGGCTCAAGGGTCGAGTTTCTCTCAACTGAAAGTGAAGAGGGAGAGATACTTTACAAAGCATTCGGTGGTATTGCCGCGATTTTGAGGTTTAAACCAGCATAAAGGTTTCGTTATGCTCACAAATCTAAGCAGGAATCGAAATTTTAATATTTGATCCATTGGCTCAATGTGACATGAGCATTTTCGGTATGGAGCCAGTGACATTTGGGTGTATTGTCACTACAGTTGCTGTTCAGATTGTTCTACTTCTAATCTGGGGGTTGAGGTGGAGAGATGGCGAGGTGATCTAATTGCTTATCCCGCTGATAGTCTTTGCAGTCTATCTTGTCTCCATAGGGGTTATAGCGTACATTGGGGCAAAGAGAACAAAAACACTGGCTGATTTTGTTGCAGCAAGCGGTCAGCTTGGCTTCTGGACGTACAGCCTTCTCATGATCGGTAGTGTTTTCAGTGGCATGACTTTAATCGGCGTTGCCGGGCTTGCTTTCACAACGGGGTGGGCAAATGTATGGGAAAGGATAATTGGTCCTCCTTTTGCCATTGCCTTCGGAACGATCGTCATCGGACACAGGTTGTTCAGACTGAAGGATAGGAATGGCATTCTGACGATTCAGGACTATCTGGCGTATCGCTACAACGACCCCAAAGTGATGAGAGTACTTGCTGGAGTTATCTCGGCAGTAACCTGCTTTGTTTACCTCATAGGCCAGTACACGGCAATTGGAGTTGTCAGCCAGATAGTCCTCGGAATCCCATACTGGATGGGTGCTGTTATTGCAGCGGTAATCGTTGTCGCCTACGTCATGAGCGGTGGGATGTTCTCGACTGCATGGACCACATTTTTGCAATCCGTTCTGATGCTTCTTGGCATATACATCACCGTCCCGCTGATAATCTCGTGGGTTGGTGGATTCGAGGCAATGAATCAGGCTTTGATTGCGATGCCTGAGATTCAGAATGCAACGAGGGGTGTGGCAGAAGATTTTATGTTCGCAAAGTATCTCAGCAAACCCTTCGCTCCCGCTGCAGTGCCCTTAGCAGGCTGGGTTTACAATCTTACACTCTTCGGCATAACAGTTCCTCTTGGTCTGATGGTGGCTCCACACATTGTGAACAACATGCTGACCTTCAGGAAAATAAGCTACACGAGGTGGTCACCGCTTGTCATGTACATAATTGGCTTTACAGCAATTATGCTGACAGCTTTAGCCGGCATGGCTGCGAGAGTTGCGTGGGCGGAAGGGATGATCGACATTCCGAGCTTGACGCTGGGAAGCATCGAGGTAAAGTGGTCGGACATGGCATACCCGACTATTGCCAGCAAAGCCTTACCTTACTGGCTCTTTGTTCTCCTACTCCCGACAATACTCGCTGGGGTGATGTCAACAACCGACAGGCTGATTCTGACTGCTGCGAACAACATCAGCTACGATGTGGTGCGAAACGCCTTAGGGCAAAACATTTCGGATAAAGCTGTGAAAAGAATAAATCTTCTGGTAATACCACTCATAGGTTTCGGCTCCCTCATCATCGCCCTCTCACCACAGCAACTGCTCGCATGGTTCATCTGGGCCGCTTTATCGTTGATGGTCAACTGTTTCTTCTTCCCCATAATACTTGGCCTGTACTGGCAGAGAATGAGCAGAAATGCTGCCAGACTCAGCATGGTTATAGGATTCACCGTCACACTTGTCACCTTTGCTATGTTCGGAAAAACGATTTACATAGCAGGAATACCAGTATACTCTGTTCTGCCGGGATTTATTGCAAGTCTGCTTACGGCAGTTGTCCTTTCACTTGCTGGAAAATGACTTCACGAAGGTTATGGCTATTCCGAAGAGTATGACAAACATATAAAGATACGCATCAGGCTGGAGAGTCTGATTGAGGAAGATGGCAGCAAGAATCGCAGCCCCAACAGCCTCACCGATAACGCTTGCAGTTACAGGCAGAACTTCCATGTGCCTTAGCACGTAATTGAGCAGAGTGTGGCCAATGAGCATGGGAATTAAAGCGAGAAGAATAAGGAAAATCCACGTGTTGAATGGGTATCCGACTATCGGTTTTGATACTATTAGACAGGCCAAGAAGGAAAAGATGGCTGCTGACGAGTACGTCAGGAGGATGTAAGAGGGAAAATCCACATCTCTGGCAAATCTGGCAGAGGCGAAGTAATACCCTCCAGCAACCGCACCAGCAAGAGCCAAGACTATGCCATAAACGTCTGATCTTGCATCGGCTCCACTCAGGAAGTAAACGCCGATCATCGCCACAACCACACCAAGAATCTGATTAGGTCTTGGTTTCTCGCCCCATAGGTAGGCAAAGAGGCCTGAGAACAGAGAGTGAGTACAGACTATGGTTGTACTTACAGCAATCGAGGCGTGGAAGAGGGACTCAATCCAGAAGGAAAAGTGCAGGGCTAAAGCAAATCCCGCAAAGATTGGCATTCGGGAGAGTTGAATTTTTCTGGGTCTGTAAATCAGGAAGATGAAAGGTATGGAGATTGCCAGCCTCCAGAACGCAGCCACCACTCCCGGAGCTGAGGCAAGAAAAGCGAAAATTGCCGCAGATGAGACGGCAAGAACGGCGATGAAAAGTAAAAGTGCATGAATCATCAGAAGCTCATCCCACTCAGCTTTTCAAGCTCGTTCTTTATCTTCCTTGCTCTTTCCCTCGTCCTCTCGGTCAGCCACCTCAGCTCATGATTCCTTCTGTCAATTTCATCCAGCCTTTTCATGAAGTCCTCAAAGCTGCCCTGTCTGTCCCCCACGGCCAGATTATCTGCGAAGCTCACAATCTTCTCCTCCAAGCTTTCTGGAAGATAATCTTTAGGTTCAAGCCCAAGCTTCTCAGCTTCTTCAGCAGTAAGGCCAGCGCTGAAATGCCTTTCAGCTATTCTGACTATTTTCTCATCCACTCCTTCCTTTCTCAGGATTTCGGCAGATTTTATGAAGTGCTGGAAAGGATCGTGAGTTATGGCTCTGCCTATGTCGTGCAGCAATGCTCCCTTAAGCACGGCATCCATGTCAACATCGTAGCCGTTCTTCTTTATGTTCTCCGCGATTTTAACCGCAATTTTTGCGACAGTAGTGCAGTGCCTCCTGACCGAGTTATCCAGCCCGTACTTATCCCAGAGTTCGAGAACGTCGGGAGGGATATCCATCGCTGCTCGACTCAATTCAAATTTTATTTAAGGTTTGCAGTTGATATGTGTCAGCAATAGGAAAAGTTTTATGCTATTTTGTGTGATTGATATTGTTGTATGAAGCTCAGCCCCTCCCAGCTCGAACTTCTGGAATCGCTCAGGAATAGGAGAGAACTCAGCGAGGTATCGAAAATAACCGGAAGGTCGAAGCAGGCGGTGCTATTCCACCTCAAACCTCTGCTGAGATCGGGACTCGTGAGAAGGCTTAAAGGTAAAAGGGTCTGCTACCAAACATCGAAGCTCGGGCTGCTGGTTTTAGAGTTCAATGCCAGACTGAGAAAGCTTGAAGGTGTCGTTAGCCTTGTGGGAAAATTCTTCAGCGAGCACGATTTGGCTGCGATCCCGCATGAGGTGTTTGAGAAAATCTACATGCTCGACGGATGCTGGGTAAGCGTGAGGAAAAACCCCTACGAGTTTCATGATGAGCTGGAGGGAATTCTGACGGAATCTGGATGGGCTAAGGGTTTATCTTCGGTCTATCATGAGAGATTTCCGGAGTTGTTTGCCAGCATCGCCAGCAACACTGACGTGGAGCTCATCCTAACCAAAGACGTTTTCGACATCACTGTTAAAAGAGCTGGAACAAAGCTGAATGAGTTCCTGAGACACGGGAAGATGTACGTGTGCGATAACGTCAGACTGGCTTTCGTGGTGTCGGAGAAGGGCTTTGCCATGGCGCTGTACAAGCTTGATGGAGTCTACGATGCGCAGAACATCTTGATTTGCAGGACGGAGGATGCCGTCAGATGGGGGTTGAAACTCTTCGAGTACTATAAGTTAAGGTCGAGGGAAGTTAAGCAATTCTCTTAACATTCAGCAAATTCCTTAATATTCAGTATTTTACTGAACGTTAAAATAGAAGTTGAATGATAAATTTATATACTTGCTGTGCGATATACAACCATGGGCAGTGTAAAGAAACTCGTACTGGTCTTACTCCCCCTGACGATGAGTGGGATAGCGGTAGCAATGGCGGCGAACGATGAAATGAGCATTCTCTTCAACTCCTGGCTTGAGGGGAAGCCACTGGCACTTGTGAAAATAAGGGTTGAAACTCCTAAAGCTGATGGTGTTTGCTTCATAGCAGTCCATCGATTTCCAACTTCTTATAATCCAACTAAAAACGGGACAAGCGAGGTAATCTACAGGGAGAAGGTGAAGTGTGGTGAAGCCATTGTTGTCAAGGATTTCATAAAGATGGTGCAGGTAGGAATGAGAGACGGAAGAAATGGAGAAGCAAAGCCAATCTTTGATTCTCCCGAATATGCGGTTGTTGTTATATCGAAGAGTGGCGGATTCAGCAGGATTATACAGACTGATGTGGTTAAACCCATGACAGAAGTGAGGCTGAAGACTGAATTTGAGAGATCAGCATCTGGTAAACAATCCTCCAGACAACTCGATCTTCAAACAGCGTGTTATATATCCAGCAACCCAGACGTCTGCGTTGCGGATACGAAGCTCACGTACCTGAACAGTATTCCCGGTTTGAAGGTAGCCTTTGGACTTCGAGATGCGCCAGTCTCTGTAATGTACATCGAGAGCTGGGGAAGTTCCTGCATCTCTACAAACCCTAACTCACCATGCCCGTCCTCAATGTGGCACTCAAACGGAAAGAAGAAGACAATATCGCAGATCGGTGAACTGAGCGATTACATCTCGAACGGAAAGAGGGCTATAGTTTGGGGAGATGTGGAATACAGGTATGAACGGCATGCGGTGTGGGATGATGACTTCGAGATATACTGGAAGTACGAACTATTCTATCCTACAGCGATTGGAGGTCTATCAACTCCGCAGATTATCGGTAACTACAATCCCCCTTCGTCTCCTCCATACTATGCCAGAGGTCCATTTAAAGGGACAAGGAGTATAAACTTCGAAAAACCCTACCAATCCAATTCTAAACTCGACCTCAGCACGTACATCGGACTGAACGTCGGTAGTCTTTCGTTTGGGATATCTGTGAGCCCGTATAAGGCCGGAGATGATCGTTACACCACGCCTTATGTCAAAGCTGTTGATGTCAGTGGCAAA
>JAPDIY010000019.1 GCA_029259335.1 Archaeoglobi archaeon | reverse complement strand
AATCGGTTTATTTCCTGTGAAAAGAGGTTTGATTATGTCTCTTTGCGTGGAAAGGTTGGATTGCTTGTTGTTTGTGAATTTAGTGTGTTAAGGAAGAGATTGGGTTAAAGGTTGTGTAAGCACCCTATAAAAGGAAGTAAGAAGTTCTGAGCATGATGCGAAATGTCAAAAATAACAGTTATGCAAACAGGGAAAAGGTTGATGTAGGAGCACAACTATCTGGGTTTACGTTAAGCACAAGCACGGTTCAAATAAAAGTTCGAGAGAAAATATCCGTCTAAAAATCAAATAAATTTAATCCACTTCCTCGTCATCGCCACAGTCTTAGAAGTCTTTCTCGCAACCTTTTCGGGGAACAAGCCCATAAGGAAGTTGTGGAGAAATGTCTTCTCTGAAGCACCTATAATGGTAATATCGAATTTTTCTGCCTCATCTGCAATCCTCTCGGAGGGTCTGGGGTGGATCGCAAACTCTGTCTCAACCTTCAAGTCTCCAAACTTCTTTACAGCTTCCTCAAACACACTCTCGGCCTTCTCCCTCTCCTCCTCTGAAGTTCCGACGTAGAGCAGCTTGATTACTGCACTTCTCTCGGCTGCAATGTCTCTTGCAATCTCATACGCGAGCTTGGCATGAGGTCCGCCAACTGTTGGAATGAGAATACTTCCGAAATCGGGCATTTTCTCTCCCGGCTCAAATCTCACAACCACAACATCGCACTTCGCTTTCATCAGCACTGGATCGATTGTGCTGCCGAGTACAACATCTCGCCTAAAAGTTCTGCCCCTCCACCCCATCACAATCATATCCACCTTCCACCCATCCACAGTGCTCAGAATCGCCTCCGCTACGTCATGCCCCACCTTTACAACACCACCAGTAGGAACGCTTAGATTCATAAGCCCCTCTACGATCTCTTTCGCCCTCTTCACGTCCTTTGCAGGTGTTGAAATCGGAGTTTGAAGCGGAAGTTTGACAGTATTCATTATCACAACCTCGCCATCCCTCCTCCTTGCGATTATCTCAGCAAATCTCACGAGCTTTTTGGCAATAACAGGATTTGCCACAGGCACGAGAATTATGAACTTCCTTTTTTCGACCGGCGCCTCTTTGAAAACAGTCACGACCTCCTCTTCCACCCTCTTTTCCATCTCCTTCTCAGAGTAGGCATAGTAAACTAAGGATCCAAGAAACATCCAAGCGATCGTCATTAGAAATACCGACAATCCGTGTTCAATATGGGTGACAAGGAAATATGTGATCACTATCTGAAACGCTATGGCGATAAATGGCAATATGGGCACGAGAGGTAGCTTGAAGCTGCGCTTTATATCTGGCCTCCTCAACCTGAGGATTACAAGGGCTATGTTAACAGACAGAAACAGGAAGATGAACATCAGACTGGCTGCAGATGCTACAGCCTCTATCGGGGCAAGAGATGAGACTGCAATTATGACGTAGCTGAAAAAGATAGCATAATGGGGTGTTCTTGTCTTCTCATTTATTCTCGCCAGCGCTCTGTTCAGATATCCCGACCTGCTTAAAGCGAATACGACCCTTGAGGACGAGTAGATTGTGGCGTTCATGGCACTTATCGTGGAAATCAAACCACCTGCGAGAATCAACCACCCGCCAAAGGGCATAATCTGATCAGCTACCCTGACAAGACTGAGTTCAGCCAACCTCCCCAAATACATCCAGCTTGGAACATCCGCCCTAACGGCCCCAAGCAGGGAAAAAGCGACAAGGATGTATATCCCAACCGCAACCCACAGGGAAACAACTATGGCCTTAGGTATGTTCCTGTCAGGGTTCTTAACTTCCTCACCGCTCTGAACTATTATCTCAAAGCCCTCAAAGGCTATGAAAGTCAAGCCCATTGCTGCGAGCACACCAGCTATGCCGGTGGGCATGAAGGGAGTGTATTCTTTCATCCAGTCGGGATAGGAAAGCATGTGGTAGACGCCGAAAAGAGCAAATATCACAAGAATGAGCACCTTGAGCATAGTCACGAATCCACCGAGCTTCCCGCTCTCCTTTGCGCCGATATAGTTTATATATGCCAAAAAGGTGACCATTGCAAGGGCCGAAAGCTTGGCGAGAAAAGCATGGGGGAGGGAGATGCCCATAAATTTAACAACCATCTCAGCAAAGAAGGCACCGAATGTGACCGCGTATAAGGCACAGGCAATTGTATGCGCTGCCCAGTCTATCCATCCAGCCATAAATCCGGCATAGTTGCCCATTGCCTCCTTTATCCACAGGTAACTGCCTCCCGCCTGAGGCATTGCGGAGCCAAGCTCGGCATAGGCCAGACCTGTGAGCGTTGCAACGATGCCGTTCAGAAGAAAGGCAAGAAGAATCGCCGGTCCAGCAATCCCAGCAGCAATGCCGGTGAGGGCGAAAATCCCAGCCCCTATCATACCGGCAATTCCAATCATCGTGATATCGAAAAATGAAAGATCTCTGCTAAGAGAAATCTGAATTTCTCTCGACTCCATCAATCTGGCAGGTTGTTTGTGCAATATAAAACTTATTGCAAATAATAGGAGTATATCCCGGTCAGTATCAGAAGGGTTCCGAGCAGAGATCTGGTCGTAAAGATTTCTCTCTCCCTGAGAAGAATGAAGGTGAGGACAACGGTGAAGAGGGGGTATGAGCTCGTGATCGGCTCAACCACCGTCACGGGCAAGTCCTTAAGCACAACATACCTCACAAAATGTGCAGCCCCAACCGTGATGCCTGCAGCAAAATACCATTTTGCTCCCCTCATGGAGAAGTTTTTAGCGGCAATGGGCGTCATGAGGGCTGTTGATATCAGAAAGCCGATGAATGTTGCGAAGAGGGGGTTGTATTCCACACCACTTCCAAATTTAACGAGGAAGGATGAGAGGGCTGTAAAGAACCCGGTCAGTATTCCTAGGACAATCCCAACATAGTCTGCCTTTCCGCTCGGTCTTGAGATGAGAACTATTCCTATGAAGATCAGAATGGACATCAAGGAAACCTTTAGGGTCAGAATTTCCCCCAAAAATATCCCGAGTATAGCAGCGAAGAAAACTCTCGTTGCTGAAAGGGGAGCGGAGAGATTAGCTCCAATTCTGCTTATCGCATGATAGAAGCATATTCTAGCAGCGAAAAAGTGCAAGATGCCTGCAGCAAGCATGTACGCCAAAAACTCTCTATTTAGACTCGGACTGATGAGTGAAGGTAAGAAAAGCAGCGTAGATGCGATTTGGCTGACATAAATCCCGCTCATTGTATCGGCTTCTCTGCTACCAAATCTGACAAATATCTGGTGCACGCTGAAAAGAAGGGGTATCAGCAGAGCGATCAGAGCCATCTTATCAGCCTTTCACTTCTACCTTCGGACATTCATCTCTGAGTGGACATTCATCACAGAGAGGTTTAACTGGCTTGCAGACGGTCTGACCGAAACCGACAAAGGCTTTGTTCACCTTATCCCACATGCTGACGGGAAAAATCTCTTTCAGCCTCTCTTCTGTCTCTTCAGGTTTTTCAGTTTTTACAAGACCGAGACGATTGGAGATGCGATGGACATGAGTGTCAACAGGTATGGCCGGGATGCCTGAGTAAGCCAGAACGACGTTAGCAGACTTCCTGCCAATTCCGGGTAGTTTTACGAGTTCTTCAAACTTCAGCGGAACCTCGGAGTTGTAATCCTCAACAAGCTTCCTTGCCAATTCCTTTAGCCTCCTCGCCTTAACCCTGTAGAATCCAACGCCCTTAATCAGTTCGGCAATCTCCTCCTCATTCAATTCCGCAAGCTCCTCCGGTGTCCTGACTTTCGAAAAAAGCCTTTGAACTGCTGAAGCCGTTGCTTCATCCCTCGTCCTTGAGCTTAGAAGGGCTGCAACAAGGTGCTGAAAAGGGCTTTTTATCTCACCCTTCAGGGTATAAACCGGGGCTTTTCTTTTCTTCGCCTCTCTCTCCATCAGTTCGACCATTTTCTCCAAGTCCACATTCAGAGTAGGCAATATTTTAAAAAGAGTTTCCGAGTTGTATCATGCCAAAGCTCGATTATGCTAAAGCAGGAGTTGACATTAAAGAGGAAGAGAAAGCCATAAAGTCCCTTGCAAATGTTGTGAAATACGTTCGAAAGGGTTTTGGAAAGCCCATACTGACTTCCCACTACGCTGGAGTTATAGACTGCGGGGATTTCGGCATCGCAATTACAACAGATGGTGTGGGGAGCAAGATTCTGGTTGCTGAGGCCATGAACAAGTTCGATACGATCGGCATTGATTGCGTTGCGATGAATGTCAACGATCTGATAGCCATAGGTGCTGAGCCTCTTGCGATGGTCGACTACATCGCCATTGAGAAACCGGACGAAAGGATTATGGCTGAAATCGCAAAGGGGCTTGAGGAGGGGTGCAGAATTGCTAACATCACCCTGCTCGGCGGGGAGACTGCAACACTGCCTGAAATAATCAAAGGATTCGATTTGGCTGGCACGGCTATAGGGGTGGTCGAGAAGGATAAGATAATTACCGGTGAGAAAATTGCGCCGGGAGATGTGATCGTTGCCATTCCGAGCAGTGGGATACACAGCAATGGCTTAACCCTCGCCCGAAAAGTTGTAGAAATGGCGGGAATGAGCTACCACGACGAGTTTGATGGAAAAACAATAGGAGAAGAGCTCTTAACTCCTACGAGAATATACATGGAGGTTCTTGAAATAATAAAGAGCTGCGACATTCACGGGCTGGCTCATATTACCGGCAGCGGATTGCTGAAGTTGAAGAGGCTTAGAGATGATGTTAGGTACGTCATAGATAGACCATTAAAGCCGCAGAAGATTTTCAGGCTGATTCAAGATCTCGGAGAGGTGGACGAGGACGAGATGTACAGGACTTTCAACATGGGCATGGGATTCATGATAATACTGCCCGAAAGCGAGGTTGAAAAAGCTGTGAAGCTATGCGATGGCACCATTGTGGGCTATGTGGATAAGGAAAAGGGAGTTTACATCAGGGATTTGAGGTTGGATAAATAAACCGTGTTAAAGCCCGATGATGATGTAATCCTCAAACCTGCTTTCAGCTTCCTCCATTTTTTCCTGATGCTCTTTCAGGAAGTTTCTGACAAGCTCGGCAGCGATCTTCTTGCACTTCCCACACAGCAGTCTTCCCTCCTTGCAATCACTCTCGATCTGCTTCAATTCATCATCTTTCTCAATCAGGTGGTAGCTGTAAAGCTCGAAAACAACGCATTTCTCTGGTTCTCCACCGAGTCTCCTCTGCTCCTCTGCAGTGACTCTTCCACCTGTAAAGGCTTTCATTACCTTTTTTCCTGCTTCTTCGGGCTTATCGAGCAGAGAGATATAACTCTCCGGCTTGCTCGAACTCATCTTTCCCCCTGTCAGACCAGTCGTGAATCTGTGGTAGGTCGAGGAAGGTGGAATGAATGCGAAACCTCCGAGTTTCACCTCAATGCTCCTGACTTCCCTCTCAATCTCATCAATATTTCCGAAGACGTCAGCATGCTCCTCGTAAAATCTGGTCTCGAAGTTCAGATCCTTAAGAGCATCTAAATAATCTCTTCCTTTCCTGCTCCTTATCCTCAAGCCTCCTTTAATCGGCTCGAAGGAAAAGATGCTCGCCCTTGCAGCCAAATCCCTCGTGAGACGCATATGAGGATCCTGATCAGCACCAACAGGCACGACAACAGGCTTCGGACCTTCAAATTCCGGAAGCTGAGGATGTAGTATATCTGCAGCCTGTATTGCTGCTATAAACATCTTTGCAAGCTTTGTTTCACCATCAAACCCGTATATCGCCCTCAGCTCGCTGAAATTGACCTCTGCAGAAAGTTCGAAGGCCAGATCCTTGACGTGATCACTCTTCGACTGGAAATAGATGACGGCATTTGTGTCAAGGCCAAGAGCGATGATGGACTTTATGTACTCCAGAGCAAGCTCTCTTGTCTTCTCCCAGCTCAAACCTCTCACTGCATGAGCCTCCATGTCGGCGATGGCAACAAAAGCCTTTCCTCCAGCCTTTTGATGCCACACAATCTCATCCATCGTCATTTTATGACCAAAATGGGGCAGACCAGAGGGCATGAATCCCGACATAACAGCCCATGGCTCTTTTGCCTTCATCGCCTCAACAATTCTCCAGTAATCTCTGTGACCGAAAATCGCTCCTCTCCTCATCAAAATATGAGGGTTTTCTATTTCACCGAGCATCTCGCTGAAAGGTCTCATGCCGAACTCTTCGATGAGTCTGTCGTAGTCAATGACACCCTCGACATCCCATGGAGTAACCTGCATGGCATTCAGTAGGCGGCAGGTTAATATTCTTTGTGCAGATTGCAGTTCAATGAAGATACAGATAATGGGTGCAGGAGCACTCGGATCGCTCGTGGGGGCACTGATGCAGCTTTCGGGATTCGATGTCGTCTTTGTTGCGAGAGGTAAGCAGCTATCAGCTTTAAAAGGTGGTCTGAGAGTTTCGGGACTTATTCAGACAGAACTTGATGTTTATGCCACCCGCAAGCCAGAAAATGCAGACATAACCTTCGTAACGGTCAAGGCCTATGACACGGAAGCTGCTGCGAAGGAACTGGCAGAGGTTGATCCGGGTATCGTTTGCAGCCTGCAGAATGGGGTTGGGAACGAAGAAATTCTACAGAAATGCTGCGATAAGGTTCTGGGTGGTGTGACAAGCTATGCAGCGAATCTGGCTGATTACGGGCATGTTGTTTACGCTGGCGAGGGCTTCACATACGTCGGAGAACTCGATGGTAGGATGAGCAATGAGGCTGTTGAGGTTGCAGAAGTTCTGAGGAAAGCCGGGATGAGGGCAGAGGCTGTCAGTGATATTCATTTCCGAATATGGGTGAAGGCTGTGATTAATGCCGCTATCAACCCCATCACAGCTCTTTGCAGAGTCAGGAATGGAATGGTGGTGGAGAACGAAAATCTCTGGAGAGTAGCTGAGGCTGTGGCTTTGGAAGGAAGAGAGGTTATGCTAAGAATGGGCTACGATTTTGATGCTGTCAGCGAGGTAAGAAAGGTTGCGGAGATGACTGCTGAAAACAGATCATCAATGCTTCAGGATGTCGAGAGAGAGAGAAGGACTGAGATTGATTTTATAAATGGTGCGATAGTCAGGAAGGGGATGGAACTGGGCATTAATTGCCCTGTCAATGAAACTCTCCTTTATCTGATCAGGGGGATTGAGAGTGGATCATCTCATTAAGGTTCTGGTGGTTTCTTCACTCCCCATTTCCGAGATAAGAGGAGGTTTGCCGCTCGCTCTGTATTACGGCTTTGAACCTGCAGAAGCCTATCTGATCGCCTTTATAGGAAACATCCTGCCCATACCTTTCCTGCTCCTTCTGCTGGATTATCTCATTAATTTTCCCACAAGAATAGGTTTTGTGAACAGAGTATATGGAAGGATACTCGAAAGGGTTGAAAGAAGGAAGAGTATTGTTGAGAAATACGGTTACATCGGTCTCACTCTCTTCGTATCAGTCCCGCTACCAGTCACGGGAGCATGGACTGGAGTGCTGATCGCTTTCCTGCTTCAGCTTAACAGAATTAAGGCCTTTATTTCCATATCAGCCGGTGTGTGTATTGCTGGTATCATCGTTCTCCTCGCTTCACTGGGTGTAATTTCAATAGCAGATTTTATTAAATAAAACGAAACCAAAACTTTCTTTTTTATTCTGGCGAAATGGATAACGTGATAGAGATATTCACCTCCACAAGGGTTCAGATACTCTCAAAGTTGAGGGAGAGGCCATTCACAGTCTCCGAGATCGCAAAGCTCACCGGCTACTCCAAGACGACTGTAACCTACCACCTGAGCAAGCTGAGTGAAGCTGGGCTGGTTGAGAGAGTTGAGAGGGGGAAGTGGGTTTACTACAGAATCACGAGCAAGGGAGAGAAGAGGTTGCGGGTTGAGATTGCCGTAGCTGTTAGTTCGATAGTAGCCGCGGTTATTTCGATTGTAGGTTTCGCTGCGGTAAAGCTCCAGAAAACCACTCCAGTGATGATCACAAAATCTGTAGGGGAAATAAGGCCAATGGAAGATGTGGAGTATGCGATAACAAGAGGGGTGGAAACATTGGGATACGAATATCTGATGATAGCAGCAGCTATCGTTTTTACACTGGTATTTCTGTATATCAAGTTTAGAAGATAACTTTTTCACTTTCCCCCAACAGCTATAGTCTTTACACGAACCTATTTAAGTATATGGTGAAGTATATCTAATATGTGCCTGAGATTTGCTCCTCTGGTAGTTCTTGCAATCCTCACTGCTGGATGTTTCCAGAATGAAGGATACCAAAAAACTCTGGAGATCGGATCGGTTTTCGAAAATGGCGGCGAGATACCGAAAAAGTACACCTGCGATGGAAAAGATGTTTCTCCACCTCTTTTCATTGAGAACATTGGCAGTAATGTTAAGAGCCTCGTCATAGTTTGCGAGGATCCAGACGCTCCGATGGGAGTTTTCACCCACTGGATTGCATGGAACGTTGAGGTAACGAACGAGATACCTGAGAACATACCCAAAGTTAGAGAGGTCGGTGAACCTGTAAAAATGGTTCAGGGAAAGAATGATTTCGGCAGAATTGGCTACAACGGCCCGTGTCCTCCAAGCGGTAAGCACAGATACTACTTCAAGGTTTACGCCCTTGACACCGTGCTTGATGGAGATTTTGACAGGGAAGAGCTTTTAAAGGCAATCGAGGGTCATGTTGTGCAGTACGGGGAGATTTACGGGGTTTACAGCAGGTAGCTTTGCTTAACTTACTCAGCTCTAAGCGCTGGACTTTAATTATACTATGGTAGAAACTGAAAGAATAATCCTCCGCTTTCCTTCTATTTTTACCAATCTGTTAATCTTGGCTGCTGCCTACACGATTGTTTATTCCTATTTTGAATGCCAGAGAGAAGTAAAATGAAATTCCAGTAAATTTTTTATTCTTTTTCTCGTGGGCAGTAAAGAGGTGGTCAAAATTCTGATTGAGGTGAGATTTCACGGGAGAGGAGGACAGGGAGCTGTGACAGCAGCCGATATCCTTGCGGTTGCTGGATTCAAGGAAGGTTACTACACCTTGTCATTCCCCATGTTCGGTGCAGAGAAGCGAGGTACTCCGGTAGTTTCCTACCTTCGGATTTCCGATGAGCCAATAGTTGCAAGAGACGAAATTTACAATCCTGATTACGTCGTCGTTCTCGATCCAACAGTGATGGAGACCGTTAATGTTATAGCTGGACTCAAAAAGGGTGGAATGCTGATTTCCAATTATCCAAAGAGCAGCGATGATCTGAAAACCAAACTTAAAGCTGATGAGCTTGGTATTAAGGTCGCGACGATCAATGCAACAAAGGTGGCCATGGAGGTTCTGGGGAGACCAATAACAAACACAACGATGGTGGGGGCATTCGGAGGAGCCACGAGGCTTGTATCTCTCGAAACACTTCTTGATGTTGTGAATGAGTGGTTCAAGGGAGAGCTTGCTGAAAAGAACGCCAAGCTTATAGAAGAAGCTTACAGATATATGATGGAGGTGTGCAGATGAAAATAAAACTGAATCTTGGTGCCATATCCGAGCCATTGCAGTCTGAAAAATTCAAAACTGGAGACTGGGGTACGCACTATCCCGTTGTTGATAAGGAAAAGTGCACGGGCTGCAAAACATGTGAGCAGTACTGCCCTGATCTCTGCATAGAGGTTAAGAAGTTCAACGAGGAAAAATACGCTGTTGTAAACTACGATTACTGCAAGGGATGCGGAATCTGTTCCTCAGTCTGCCCGGCTGAAGCTATAAAGATGGAACTGAAAGATGCCTTCAAGTTTGAAGGTTAAGAGGTGATATGATGCGAAAAGTCGTAAGAGGATTTTATTCAGTCGCTCACTCGGTTAAACTCTGCCGTCCAAATGTTATCTGCGCTTACCCCATCACTCCTCAAACTGAAATCGTCGAGAATCTAGCTGCAATGTATGCCAACGGAGAGCTTGGAGATTGTGAATACATCACAGCCGAATCAGAGTTTGGGGCAGCTAGCATGCTTGTCGGAGCTTCGGCAGCAGGTGCAAGGGTTTTCACGGCCACATGCAGTCAGGGTCTGATACTGATGAGCGAGGTTTTATTCAACGCCGCTGGAATGAGGCTTCCAATTGTCCTTGTGAACACAAACAGAGCTTTATCAGCCCCGCTGAGCATCTGGAACGACCATCAGGACAGCATAGCAATAAGAGATGCAGGGATTATGCAGCTTTATGTTGAGAATAATCAGGAGGCTCATGATGCCATACCCCAAGCCTACAAGGTGGCAGAGAACAGAAAAGTTCTGCTACCGTTTATGGTCTGTATGGACGGTTACAAGCTCACCCACGCCTACGAGCCGATTGATTTGCTCGATCAGGAGACTGTTGACAGCTTTCTCCCACCATACGAGCCTGCTGCTTACATGACTACCAAAAAACCTCTTGCCTTTGGCTGCTACGCTCCACCCCACATCTACATGGAGTTCAGAGTTGCGATGCAGCAGGCGATGGAGAGAGCAAAGAATGTGATGCTTGATGTGTTTAAAGAATGGGCAGAGGTTAGCGGGAGAGATTGGGGAGGGCATATAGCCGTTGACTTCCCAGATTCCAAGATACTCGTAGTTGCGATGGGTTCTGTTGTGGGATTGCTCAGAAAAGTTGTTGAAGAACTGAGAAATGAGGGGTTAAGTGTTGGTTTGGTGAAGATCAGAACCTTCCGCCCCTTCCCGGTTGAAGAGTTGAGAGAGGCCTTGAAAGATGCCGAAAAGGTTATCGTACTTGATAGGTCTGTAAGCTTCGGCTACGAAGGTCCGGTTTCTATTGAGCTCAAATCGGCCATCTACGGCCATAGCTCGGCAGAGATCTACTCCTATGCTGTTGGACTTGGAGGAAGGGATATGCCGAAAGATTTCCTTGAGAAGCTTATAAGGGATGTTGCCGAGGGTAGAGAGAGGCCGGGATTTGCGTTCAAGGGACATCAGGAGTTCGAGGAGGTGATACCGTGAAGTTCTTCGGCAGCGGTCATGGTGCATGTCCCGGCTGTGGTTTGCCGATTGCGGTAAAAACGGTATTGAATGCCCTTGAGGGTAAGGTTTTCGCTGTGAACCCTACTGGCTGTCTGGAGATCATAAGCTCCCAGTATGGCAAGAATGCATGGAATGTTCCTTACATCCACTCAGTATTTGAGAACGCTGCTGCGGTAGCTGCAGGTATTGAAGCGGCGCTGAGGGCGATGAAGAGGAAGGATGAAGGATACGTTGTCGTATTCGCTGGCGATGGTGCCACTGCCGATATTGGAATTGGAACCCTGAGCGGCGCGTTTGACAGAAACCACGATATTCTCTACATCTGCCTCGACAATGAAGCTTACCAGAACACGGGGCATCAGCAGAGCGGTTTGACTCCTCCAGGTGAGTCAACCACAACAACCCCTGTGGGAAAGGTTCTGCCGGGCAAGATAGGAAAGAAGAAGGACATGATCTCAATTGCAGTTGCCCACGGCATTCCCTACGTTGCATCATCCTCTGTCGGCTATGTCTCGGACATCAGGAGGAAGGTGAAGAAGGCAGTTAAGTTCGAGGGGGCGAAGTACATCCAGATTCACTCCCCCTGCGTTACTGGTTGGGGGATTGACGGCAGCATGTCCATAAAGGTCGCAAGGCTTGCCGTAGAGACAGGCCTGTATCCGCTCGTCGAGTATGAGTACGGAAAGCTCACCTCTGTGAGGAAAATAAAGGATAGAAAGCCGGTTGAGGAGTACCTTAAGTTACAGAGAAGGTTCAGACACCTCTTTACCCACGAGAAGGGCAGGGAGATGATAGAGGTTCTGCAGAGATTCGCTGATGAGAATGCAGAGAGATACGAGCTGGATTTGAAAAAGGATGAAAAATAAACCTTCCATTTTTTAAATGCTGCCCTTTATCCTGAAAGTAGTACTGATCAGCACCTCAGGTGCCTTAGCTCCCGGCCCTTTAACGGCCGCTACTGCAGCGAGCGGCCTGAAGTACAGGTGGAAAGGTGGTTTCTGGATCAGTGTTGGACATGTTGTCGTTGAATTACCCCTTGTTCTGCTTATAGCCTTTGGTGTTGCCGCAGTTCTCACGAGACAGGACGTGGCTGCATTCCTGAGCTTTCTGGGTGGTTTGATGCTCCTTTTCTTCTCCTACCTCACTGCCAGAAGCGCTTTCGAGGTTGAGTCTCTCAGCAATGACGGTGAGACTTCATCTCCCCTTCTGACGGGCATTGGTTTAACAGCCCTCAACCCCTTCTTCATCGCATGGTGGGCAGGAGTGGGGGCGAGCCTGATAGGGGAAGCTCTGAGTATCTGGGGATTTGCCGGAATTGCAGTGCTCTACGTTAGTCATGTCTGGCTGGACTTTGTATGGTTAATACTGCTTGCCCATGTCACATCACTAAGCAGCTTCAGCCTTAAAATATACAAGTCCCTGCTGCTTACCCTCGCCCTTCTTGTCGCACTCTTCGGCGTTGATTTCATCTACTTCTCAATCACCGCCAGTCATCTTCTATTCTAGGATATCAAGCTTCGGCATCTTCAGAATTCCGTTTTCCTCAGCCATCCTGTAAAGCCTTTTCAGGGCTTCAACGACGCTTTCGGGCATCCTGTAAGTGTACTCATTCACATACATAAGGGCGAACTTCTTCGCCCTCTCCCTGTCAAGTCCACGCGAATACCTCATCGCATACCCTATGGCCTCATCAACATTTTTCAATGCATAATTGATGCTCTCCCTCATAACCCTCAGGAACTCTCTTTGCACTTCCTCATCCAGATCCCTCCTGATTGCATTAAGGCCAAGAGGTAAGGGTAGATTACACCGCTTTTCCCACCATTCCCAGAGATCAAGCAGACATAGCAAGTTGTAATCCCCGTAGGTTATCTGCCCCTCATGAATTAACAATCCAGCGTCGCACTCATCATTCAGCACTGCGTCTATTATCCTATCAAAGCTCATCTCAATGGGTTTGAAACTACCAACCGCTAGCTTGAGGAGTAGATTTGCAGTTGTGTATTTACCCGGAACAGCTATTTTACTCCCTTCAAGTTCAATACTCCCCTTGGCAACCACAACTGGCCCGTAACCATCCCCTACGCTCGCACCAGCAGATAAAATTCTGTACCTATCATCCAGAAGAGCGTAAGCATGGGCTGAGATTGCCGTAACTTCATACTCACCCTCGAATGCTTTTCTGTTCAGAGTTTCGATGTCCTCAATAACGTGCTCGATCTCAAGCCAGCTATCCACTTTGCCATGAGTCATGGCGTAGAACATGAACGCATCGTCGGCATCCGGAGTGTGGGCAACGGTTATCTTCATGGTCACGGAAAAGGGAGAACGTTAAAAATAGATTTTCCATGTTAAGATGCAGACTCCACATAAACTGGAAAATCCGTGAGTTCTACCTCACTCGCATCGATGGTCCTCTCATTCCCGTATATGTCCGTAACTCTTACAGGCCCTTTTATCTCCTCCGGAAGTGGAGCATTGCCCCACAGAACATAAATCGTCCTGTTCCCTAATTTGAACTTGTACTGTCCTACTACCGTTTTCGCTGAAACCAACTTGCCCATGCTAAATATTTTTTCATCCCTTCAGTTTCCTGATCTCTTCCACGAAATCATTGAAATCCTTTGCTATACCCTCAGCCTCTCCTGCAGAATGCCAGATACACTTAATCCTTTCAGGCTCAATTCTCGCCTCCTTAAGTGCCTCTTTCAGAGCTTCAAACCTGTCCTTAGCCCTGTAGTTTCCGTACTTGAAATGGCACTCTCCGAGCCTGCATCCGGCAATTATAACACCATCCACTCCCTTCTTCAATGCTCTCAGAACCCACTCAGGATCAACCCTCCCGCTGCAGAGAACTCTGATTATCCTGATGTTCGGCTCATACTGCACTTTTGTGGTTCCCGCTAAATCTGCTGCGCCGTAGCTACAGTACCAGCAGGAAAAAGCCAGAATTAGCGGATCGGCGTTTCTCTCCTCAACCAGTGCGTCAATCATCGCCTTTATTCCTTCATCACTGAAGAAGCCCATGTCAATGGCGTCTGCAGGACAGGCTGCGACACAGATACCGCACATAACGCAGGCGTTTGGATCAATTCTCGCCTTTTTGTCAACCGTTACAGCATTAAACTCGCACACCTTCTCGCAAATCCTGCATCCAATACATTTCTCCTGATCCACGAAGGCGTTGTAGGGATCAAACTCCGTTTCTCCCGTCAGAACGAGTTGCGCAGCTTTGGAAGCCGCAAGCCCGGCTGAGGCTACGCTATCCTGAATGTCCTTCGGCCCACTTGCACAGCCTGCAAGGAAAATACCTTTTACATTCGTCTCCGCAGGTCTCAGTTTTGGATGAGCTACCTCAAAAAATCCATCCTCTCCGATTCCAAGACCGAGTTTTGTGGCCAAGTCTCTATTCCCCTCCATTCCTATTGAGAGAACCACAAGGTCAAACTCTTCCTCCCTTATTTCCCCCTCAAGCGTGTTCTCGTAGCTAACGATCAGATTGCCATTTTCAGTCTCCATTACCTCCCCGACCTTTCCTCTGATGAACCTTATCTCCTTCTCCTGCACCCTCCTGTAAAACTCCTCGTACATCCTTCCAAACGCCCTGATATCTATGTAAAATATCGTTATCTCAGCGTCAGGATAGCGCTCCTTTATTGCATATGCATTCTTTAAACTGACCATACAGCAAACTCTGCTGCAATACTTGTTGGTATTTTCATCCCTGCTTCCCACACACTGGATAAAGGCAATTTTCTTCGGAACCGTAGAATCAGAAGGTCTCAGAAGCCTACCCATCGTAGGCCCACTTGCCGACAGCAATCTTTCGAGTTCTATTGTGGTAATAACGTTCCTAAACCTTCCATATCCGTATTCAGTCTTTCTGCGTGCGTCAAATACCCTGTAGCCAGTCGCGACAATTATCGCACCAACGCTGAGTTCAACAACCTCAGGCTGCTGGTTGAAATCTATTGCCTCAGGCTGACAGGCCTTCTCACATAGCCTGCAGCCTATACAGTGCTCCCAGTCTATGGCAGCATAAAGTGGAGTCGACTGCGGGATTGGGATGTATATGGCTTTCCTCACCCCAATGCCATAATCGAACTCGTTAGGAACCTCTACTGGGCAGACGCTGCTGCAATCATCTATGCAACCCTTGCACTTCGACTCATCCACATATCTCGGATGCTTGATGACTTTGATCCTGAAATTGCCAACGCTTCCGTTAAGCTCCTCAATTTCGGCGTTCGTTATAACCTCTATGTTTTCATGATTCCAGACATCACTCATTTTTGGTGCGAGAATGCAGATGGAGCAATCATTTGTCGGAAAGACTTCATTTAGAGTGGCCATATGTCCCCCGATAGTTGGATTTTTCTCTATCAGGTAAACCTTGATCCCTGAATCTGCGAGTGTTAGGGCTGCCTCAATGCCTGCAACTCCTCCTCCAATAACGGCAACGCTCTTCTCAACTTCTGTCCTTCTCCTCTCAAGCGGCTTATTTACCCTTGCTTTGGCAACAGCCATCCTTATGAGGTCTTTCGCTTTGGCCAGAGCGGCCTTCGGTTTAGTCTGATGAACCCACGAGCACTGCTCTCTGATATTGGCAATTTCGACCATATAGGGGTTTAAGCCGGCTCTAACTGCAACTCTCCTGAAGGTTGCTTCATGAAGCTTCGGACTGCAGGCAGCTACAACAAAAGCATCAAGGGACTTCTCTTTGATCACATTGGCAATTTCCTCCTGCCCGGAATCCGAACAGGCGTAATCGATATCTTCAGCATGTACAACGCCTTCAAGAGTCTTCGCATAATCAACAAGCTCCTTTACATCAACAACTCTTGCAATATTCAAACCACAATGACAGATAAATACACCGATTCTCATTCCTTTACCCCTTCCATGGCTACAGTTTTAAATCTTTTCATAACAAAACGTTTATAAATGCCAGCAATACGTGCTGTATGGAAAGGATATTCGCACCATGGAGAATCAGATACATACTGGCTCCAAAACCTAAAGATTGCGTGTTTTGCGAAGCACCTAAGGAGAACGACGATAGGAAAAATCTGATTCTTTATCGGGGTAAAACCTGCTACATCATAATGAACCGGAATCCATACAATCCCGGTCATGTAATGGTTTGTCCATACCGCCACATTCCCTCAACAGAGGATATGAACGAAGAAGAGATGCTTGAGGCCATGAAACTCGTCAATGTTGCCATAAAAACAATAAGAGGTGCCATGAATCCTGATGGTTTCAATGTGGGTGTCAATATCGGTAAGGTGGCAGGGGCGGGAATTGCAGAACATCTGCACATTCACATTGTTCCAAGATGGAATGGAGATACGTCCTTTATGCCGGTACTCGCCGATGTGCAGATTGTTCCCGAAGCGCTTGAAGAAACGTATGACAAGCTAAGGAAGTTATTATAAAAGCAAAAATTTTTACTAAAATGCGAAGCAAACCAGAAAATTTTTAAAGATTAAAGATGCTATTATTATGATGGTTACAATACAAAGCTATATCCTCGAGGTAAAGAACAAGAGGAGTTCGGCTGTCATATATATCAACGGCCAAGAAGTTGAGGTGCTGGAGTGCACAAACTCCACATCCTGCAGGATACAGGGTGTAAAGGGCTTGAGTTGCCCTCAATACTGTCCATTTATTGTAGATGCTAAGAAATTCGTCCATGGTATGAAAACGAAAAACAAGGTAGAGGTTTTGAACACGCCCACTTAACTTTTTTCATGGAACAAGTGTTTGTTTATGTAACCGGAACTGCGGGTTCAGGAAAGACCTATTTGGTGAAAGCTCTGGCTGACTGGTTTGATCTGAAAAAACTGGATTATGCGGTAGTAAATCTTGATCCGGGAGCTGATTTTGTGCCATATTCAGCGGATATTGACGTGCGGGAGTGGTTCACGCTTGAAGACATAATGGAGAAGTACAGTGTTGGGCCAAACGGAGCACAGATTATTGGCGCAGACCTCGTTTCAACTCTTGTTGATGACATAAGAGATGAAGTTGAGCTTTCATCTTCAGAATACGTGCTGATAGACACTCCCGGCCAGCTTGAGCTTTTCACATTACGAGAGAGCAGCAGAATTTTGATTAACGCTTTAAATCCAGAGAGAAGTGTGATGATATATCTATTTGACCCGGTTGTTTCAAAGACTCCGTCTGGATTTCTCTCGCTTCTTTTCATGGCATCTTCAGCAATTTTCAGGCTCGAAATACCTCAGGTGCTCGCTTTATCAAAATCGGACATCCTGTCCGAGAGAGAGCTTGAAAGGGTGCTTGAGTGGAGCGTCGATCCTGAGAGGCTTTACGACAACCTGAATATGGAAAGAAAGACGCTAAATCTGGAGCTGTTTTTAATGCTCAAGGAAGCGGGTCTCTTCAGACCGCTCATACCAGTGTCTGCAGTCACCGGCTATGGAATGGAGGACATATACGATGCAATTCAGGAGATTTTCTACGGAGGAGACGATCTGGAGAAGATTCTGTTTTAAGGATTAACAACCGGGAAACATTTACCCGGTCTCAAAGCTTTTTTTACACTCTCAAGGACGAAAATTCTTGCCTTCCTTACAGCATCCTCAAGAGTGTTCCCAAGACCGAGATAACATGCAACGGCCGTGCTGTAAACACATCCCGTTCCGTGAATGTTCACAGGAGAGAATTCGGTAGTGACGGTGTATATTTTCTCGTTCTCACATACAACATCCTTCCCACCCAATTCACCACCAGTTATAACCACATTGCAGCCGTATTTCTTGGTGATGCTCAAGGCGAGATCCTCAGCTTTTTCTGCTTCTCCAGCATCGGCTAAGCTTCGTGCTTCAGAGAGATTTGGAGTTGCTACATCCACATAGCTTAAGAGATGCATGTATGCGTCCAAATCTCCGAGCTTCCCTCCTGTCCCTGCAAAGAGAATCGGATCGAGAACTTTTGGAACGTCCATTTCTTCAATTTCCTCCGAAATCGCATTTGAAATGTCTAAGGAGGGAACAAGACCAATCTTAACACAGTTTATGTCTATATCCTCCACTACTACCCTTATCTGCTCTCTGATTATATCAGGATCGACTGGATATACTGATTTCGAGTAACAGGAGTTCTGGACAGTCAAAGCTGTAATTATCGATGTAGAGTAGAGACCAATGGACTTTGCGGTCTTTATATCCGCATGAATGCCTGCTCCACCAGAGGGGTCGAGGCCTGAAATGGTTAAAATTGTTTTCGGCATAAAAATAAAATATTAGAACAACTCGTTCAGGTTGATTATGTGCTTTCCGAGCTTACCACCGTAGTTTCCTGCTGTAATCTTCACAACTCCCGGAATCTTTGTTGCTGCAAGAATTCCAACCTTCGTTGCCTCCTTAATTGCATCAGCGTTCAGGCCGTTGATGACAATCTCATAGACTGCCTTAACACCCTCTGGAATCTGTGTTCCTTCAACCTGATCCCTGATGCTCGGAGCAAATTTTTCATTTGTTGAGGCTCTCAGGAATTTGTACTTGTTCGCTCCAACCTTCGAGCCGGATGCTACAATACCACCGGGGAAGGGTGTGATAGCACCTTCAACATCACTGATAGCATCAACTGCAGCCTTTGCTGCTGCCAGTGCTGATGGCTGAGTTTCGGCCATTATGAAGAAGTTCCCTCCCGCAATACCGTTTGTATAACCGATGTCGTTCTCAATGATGAAATCACCCTCCATCATTGGGACAGCCCAGCACTTCCTTCCTCCAACCTCAATTTCCTTCTCGTACCCATCTGCGAAGAACTTGAGCTTGAAACCTGTATCAAACTTCTCTTCAGCATCGGGCAGGCCATTGAAGACTGCTGCTGTGGGGGCTGTGAGTACACACTGTCCAAGTCTAGCGAGAAGTTGCTCTTCAAGCCCCTTCTTGCTCATGTGGCAGATCTGGATGTAGTATCCCGGCCTGCCATCAGGAGTTTCTGATGGTTTAGCCTTAAGTTCGATTCCAGCTTCAGCAGGGCACATTATAACTGAAGTTCCAAAGCCCGTCGCCTCGTTCGCAGCTACCCAAGCCCAATAGTAGTCGTAGCCTGTTATCAAAACTCTCGCAATTTTTATGTCAAACGCTTCAGCAAAAGTTTCCTCAACCTCCACACCATTCACTTTCATGCTATCACCTGAAATTTGTTCTGAAAGAGCGATTTAAATCTTTTTATTTTTGAATACTGGAAAATTTTTAAAAGATCTGGTAGATTTTATTGGGTAAGTAACAGAAGAAGCGTTAACTGCTCTACCGTTTAACTAAAGATTTTGCGGCTTCGATCAGTGTTTACCACTCTGGACGAGCTATTTTTCTGTTTAAATGATGCCACCGTACCTGTCAATCTCCCCTCTTTTTATTCTTGTCGAAGAAATGGGCTTCCCGTCTTCAGCCATCACCCAATCAACTTTCACGATCGTAATCTTCCTCTTTCCCATCTCCTCTCTCTTCTCATTGATCTTCAAGGCAGTTTCGTAGGTTTCAGGGGAGACAACAAGATATTCGAAATCAACATCAAGAGTTTTACCGTAGGGATTCGTTATCTTGACAATCTCAGGCTCAAAGCCATATTTTCTCAAAACGTACCTTCTGACGTTCTCGGCACGAATTGAGAAGGGCAAAACACTTCTCATTCTTGCCCTCGCCATTCTATCACTTGTAATTCCAATGGTTATATCCCTCCCGCCGAGCTTTATAGCCACCTCTATCAGTTTCTTGTGCCCCTCATGCAATGGTTCAAAAGTTCCACCGAGAGCGACCTTCACAGCAGGACAAAATGTTCAGGAAATAAAAGTTCTTTCCTCATCATCTTCAAAGCACGTGAGAAGGGCGGAGAGGGTTACAGGGATTGTTTGTTCAGTTGCAAATGTTATGTAGGGTGTTAAATCAATTACAAAGTCTGCAAGACGGAAAATGCCCTTCGGAACACCTGTTCTGCTTCCGGCAAAGACTACTATCTCACCAGCATACGCCAGTCTCCTTACAAGCTCCTCTCTAACATCGGAAATTTGCTTACCTGTAGGGTCGGTTACAATCAGAGCATTTCTTCTCCTCCTCTTATCCCTCGCCACCTGATACATGTCTCTAACAAAGACCGGAACCTTTCTAACTTCCCTCGCATAGGCCTTTTCCTGAACCTTGTATCTCGCAAGCTGCCCTCTCCTCACACCTTTGATGAAATACTCCAGCTCAAAGGCGTTAACGTATTCATGTGGAGCTATCACAAGCTCCTTAATCTCAAAGGCCTGTGCTGCCCTCCCTATCCTTTCTCCAATCTCAAGCGCAGCCCTTGTGTCCTCAAGATAGGGCATCTGAACGAAGCTTATCTTTCCGAAAAGCTTTCTCGAATCAAACTTTTCAGGTGTGTACTTCTTTCTCTCTTCTGCTCCATCAATAACTCCAATAAAAGCCCTCTTTCCGATTATTTCAACATATACTGCCCTATCTGGAAAATTGAGATCAACCTCACACCCTGTAAGTTCCCTGAGCTTATCCCCCAGATCCAGATTCACATCGAGGCTCGAAAAATCGTGCTTACCTCTCCTCTTCGTTCTGATGGCAAAAGTCTTTGCACCCTTCAACTCCTCTGCAATTATCTCGGCCTTTGAAAGTATCTCATTAAGGTTAGCTTCACACTCAACCTTTACAGGGACAATCGTCTCGATTTCAGGAATTTCCTCAATTTTTTCCTTCAAACCGACATCACAGTGAACCACAAGCAGCCCGAGATAGCCGGAAGGTCTTATCTCAATCTCAACATCTCCAAGAGCATCCTTAATGTAGGATGCAGCCACGTATTCCATCCCTCTCTGAGTCTTTATGAGCAGCATATTCGGCTTTCAGGGTAAAGATTTTTAGAGTTATCTGGCAATTAACAGATATGAAGTATAGGGATGTTGAGGTTGAGGCGTATCTCGGTGATATAACAAAACTTGAGGTTGATGCCATTGTCAATGCTGCAAACACACACCTCAGAATGGGTGGAGGAGTTGCGGGAGCAATAAAGAGAGCAGGTGGTAAGGAAATCGAGGACGAAGCAGTTAAGCAGGGGCCGATAAAGATAGGGGAAGCTGTAGCTACCACTGCAGGAAGGTTGAAGGCGAAATATGTTATCCACTCCCCAACGATGGAGCTTGACTTCAGAACTGATGAGGAGAAGATAAGGTTGGCGATGAAAGCCGCTCTGAATAAGGCTGACGAGCTTGGAATCGAGAGCATAGCTTTTCCCGCTCTTGGAACTGGTGTCGGTGGCTTTCCGAAAGACAGAGCGGCGGAGGTCATGGTGGAGGAGCTTAAAAAGCACATTGATGCTGGAACTGGTCTGAAGAAGGTGATTCTTGCTGATATAAACAAGGACCAGGTCGAGTACTTTAAGAAGGCCATAGAGGAGATGCTCAAATGATTGGCAGGTTTGTCGCAAATGGTAGAATCTATGAGGGAAGATTTGAGATTATCGATGATTTTATCGTTTTCGATTCCTACGAAATTCCTATCTCAGCGGTGAAGTTTTTACCGCCAGTTGAGCCCTCAAAGATAATCGCTGTAGGGCTGAACTACATTGACCATGCTGAGGAACTCAACATGCCCGTGCCAGAGGAGCCCATAATCTTCATGAAGCCCTCAACGGCTGTGATAGGGCACGAAGACTGCATAATTCTGCCCGACCAATCGCAGAGGGTGGACTACGAAGGAGAGCTGGCTGTGGTTATGGCCGAGGATTGCAGGAGGGTTTCGGAGAGTGAAGCTGCTGACTACATTCTCGGATACACATGCTTCAATGACGTTACAGCGAGAGACTTGCAGGGTAAGGACGGGCAGTGGACGAGGGCAAAGAGTTTCGACACCTTCGCTCCTCTCGGCCCTTACATCGCTGAAATTGACGATCCGGGTAAGCTTGGCATTCAGACGAGGGTTAATGGCAGAGTGGTGCAGAAATCGAACACTTCCAACTTGATATTCGATGTTTTCCAGCTTGTTGCTTTTGTTTCATCAATTATGACTTTAAAAGCAGGAGACGTTATCGCAACTGGCACGCCTGCAGGAGTTGGAATGCTTAAGAACGGAGACGTGGTTGAGGTTGAGATTGACAAGATAGGTGTGCTGAGGAACTATGCCGTGAAAGTTGAGAGGCAAATAAAGTGTGAGTGCTAACTGCATGGAGCAAAAGATATATTGCCGTTGACAAGAGCCTGACCGGGAGGTGCTCACATGGAGATCGAGAAAGACTACAACGCTCATAAAGTTGAAGAGAAGTGGCTGAAGCTGTGGAAGGATGAAATGTACTACTTCGACTGGAACTCAGAGAAGCCGCATTACATTATTGACACTCCCCCTCCTTACCCCACAGGATCATTCCATATCGGCCACGCCCTTAACTGGTGCATAATCGATTTCATAGCGAGATACAAAAGGATGAACGGCTATGCAGTGATGTTCCCGCAGGGATGGGACTGCCATGGATTGCCAACTGAGGTGAAGGTCGAGGAAAAGTACGGCATAAAGAAGGGCGACGTGCCAAGAGAGAAGTTCAGAGAGCTTTGTGTGAAGTTCACGGAGGAAAACATAGAGAAAATGAGGGCTACAGCAAGAAGAATGGGCTACAGTATAGACTGGAGCAAGGAATACATCACCATGTACCCTGAGTACTATTCCAAAACGCAGCTTTCCTTCGTCAGGATGTACAACAAAGGACTGATTTACAGGGATTACCACCCAGTTGTTTTCTGTCCAAGATGCGAGACGACGATAGCTTTGGCTGAGATTGAATACAAGCAGGGGAAGACGAAGCTGAACTACATAAAATTCGACGATGATGTTATCATCGCCACAACCCGCCCCGAACTCATCCCTGCCTGCGTTGCGATTGCTGTGCATCCTGAGGACGAGAGGAACAGACATTTAGTTGGTAAAAAGGTAAAGGTTCCGACAACAGATTACACGGCTGAGGTTATAGTAGACGAAGAGGTCGATCCTGAGTTCGGCACCGGGGTTGTGATGATCTGCACCTTCGGAGACAGGCAGGATGTCAAGTGGTGGAAAAAACATAAACTTGAGCTGAGAAACATAGTTGGCAGAGATGGAAGGCTGAATGAGAAAGCTGGAAGGTATGCGGGAATGACAATTCAGGAGGCGAGGGAGGCAATTCTTGAAGATTTAGCCAAGGAGGGAAGGCTGCTTAAGCAGGTTGAGATAGACCACAACGTCGGCACATGCTGGAGGTGCAAGACTCCCGTTGAGATCATCCCTGCCGAGCAGTGGTTTGTGAAGGTTGAAAAAGATAAGATTCTGGAGGCTGCAAGGAGGATCAGATGGGTTCCGGAGCACATGATTTCAAGGCTGGAAAGCTGGGTTGAGTCGATGGAGTGGGACTGGGTGATAAGTAGGCAGAGGATTTTCGCCACCCCAATCCCGGCATGGTACTGCAGGAACTGCGGTGAAGTTGTTGTAGCCAAAGAAGAATGGCTGCCCGTTGATCCAACAGCATCTCAACCACCTGAACCATGTCCGAAATGCGGTTCAACTGATTTCGAGGGAGAGACGGATGTGCTGGACACTTGGATGGATTCAAGCATCACACCTCTCATGATCTGTGGCTGGCCGGATCTGAAGGAGTATCCCACTCACCTCCGCCCGCAGGGGCACGATATCATCAGGACTTGGGCGTTCTACACGATTCTCCGTTCAATAGCCCTTGAAAATCAGATTCCATGGTATGAAATAGTCATAAATGGGATGGTTTTTGGAGAAGATGGCAGAAAGATGAGCAAGAGCCTTGGAAATGTTATAGTACCTGAGGAAGTTGTTGAGAAGTACGGAGCGGATGCCCTGAGGCAGTGGGCTGCAAGCGGTGTTATTGGAGAGGATGTGATTTTCACATGGAAGGATGTTGTTGCAGCGAGCAGGTTTCAGCAGAAGTTCTGGAGCATAACGAGGTTCACGCTAATGCACATATCTGATTACAAGCCGAAGGATGAGGACAAGCGGCATCTGAGGGATGCTGACAGATGGATTCTCTCGAAGCTGAATAGGCTTGTTGGAGAAGTGAGAAGACACATGGATTCCTACAGGTTCGATGAGGCTGTAAAAGCAATAAGGACGTTCACATGGTATGAGTATGCCGACAACTACCTTGAAATCGTGAAGAACAGGCTTTACTCAGGCAGTGAGGAGGAGAAGAGGGCGGCAAAGTTCGTGCTATATTACGCACTTGATGTTTTGACACGGCTGTTAGCTCCGATAACACCATTCTTAGCTGAGGAGTGCTGGAGTATGTTCAAAGAGGGGAGCGTGCATCTGCAGAGATACCCACTGGTTGATGAGGAGTTTGTGAATGAGAGGGCTGAGAGGGCTGGTGAAGAGATAAAGGAGATAGTGGCGGCAGTCAGAAAATTCAAGCATGATAAAGGGCTTGCACTGAACGCACCACTTAAAAAGCTAATAATTTACTCCAGACTCGACGGACTGGATGTCAGGGATATTGCAGGGGCAACGAACTCTGAAGTCGAGCTTGTCCATGAGATGCCCGAAGTGAGGGAAAGGGTTGCCGCACTGAAGCCGAAGTTTGCCGTAATAGGGCCAATGTTCAGGGACAGGGCGAAGAAGCTGATAGAGGCTGTTGAGATGCTGAGTGATGAAGATAAGGAGAAACTGATAAGAAAAGGGGCGATCGAGGTGTCACTGGATGGAGAGAGTGTTGAAGTGAAGGCAGAGTGGTTTGATGCTATCACGGAGAGAAACATCGAAGGCAGGGAGGTTGAGATGCTGGAGACTGCAAATAGCGTGGTTTTTGTGGAAATTTAGTTGTTTTATCTTAATCCAGATGAATTAGAAAGCCATTTAACCACGAAAGTAAATTAAACCCATGCTCCTCCCCTTCCTCGCCGCCTTCGTAATTGGCCTTGTATGCTCACCTGCCGGAGTCACAGGAGCCTTTCTTCTTCTCCCCTTCCAGATCAGCATTTTGGGTGTAACATCCCCGGTTGCAAATTCCACGAACCTTCTCTACAACATCCTGTCTATCCCCGGTGGGGCTTTCAACTTTTGGAGGAAGAGGAAGTTTCTGCCATCTCTCGCCATTGCCCTCGTTATTGGTTATCTGCCGGGGATTTATCTGGGGTCTCTTGTGAGGGTCACATTACTGAGTGATATCAGGGTTTTCAAGCTCTTCATGGCTGCAGTTCTCCTATATCTCGGACTCAGATTGCTGTTTTCCAGATCAGAGCGCTTAGAAGGAGAGATTGAGACCCTGAAATCCGGATTTACAGGAGTTGAATTCAGGTTTGCAGAAGACAACTTCTCTTTCAACCCCCTTGCTGTTTTCTGCACATCCTTTGCCATCGGAATTATCGCCTCAGCCTACGGCATTGGTGGGGGAGCACTGATGGCTCCAGTTCTCGCAGCAGTATTCGGTCTGCCCGTGAAGGCAATAGCTGGGGCAAATTTAGTTGGAACGTTTGCCGCATCACTTTTCGGAATTATCTCCTACACATCACTCGGCTACCCACCTGATTTAAGCAATGGACTCGCAATGGGCGCTGGTGGGGCGATGGGCATATTCATCGGGTCAAGGCTTCAGGGGAGAATTGAGGAAAGGAAGCTCAGAATTCTTCTTGCCATCCTGATTCTGGTAGTATCTCTGAGGTACATTTTTATTTTTTAGCCCTCTCAAGCGCTCTCTCAACCGCTCTTTTGTGCGCCCTCGCAGCTTTATGTATCCCTCCCTCGTGCCCCCTTGAAGCCAGACAGGGAAATATCTGTGTGTAGTAGCCAGCCTTTGTAGGAGCCTCCTCAACACTCAACCCTTTTATTTTCTCCGCTACATAATAGGTGGCACCACAGAATGCTGCTCTCTTAACCTTCACATCTCTAATCTTTCCATCCTCAACCTCAACTTCAAGCTCTGGTGAACCAAAATGCTCGAAAAATTCAGCATACCTCTCATCATCAACCTTGGGAGTGGCACAGCATATCTCTTCCCATACAACCCTAACTCCTCTCTTCTCTCCCTCTTCTCTGAGCTGCCTGAAAGCTCCTCCTTTAGCCCCTCCCGAGACAATAATCAGCCCTATTCCTCTCTCAGCAGCCTGTTTTATCAGCTCAAGATTTATGTCCGGGTGGGCAGCGAATGAAACAATCATGTCCACATCGAAGTCTTCAGGCAGCCTTAAGAATTTCTCCGGCTCATCTATCAGCTCCGGAAGCTCCTCCGGGATCTCGTAAACTCTCACATCGAAAAATTGAGAGAACATTCTGATATCCTCTCTCCTTTTCCCCTTTCTCGCAACAACCCCAAGCTTCATTCTACAATCTCCTCAATTTTCTTCTTTATCTCTTCAAAAGGCTTGACATCGCAAACTCTGTAAGGGGGCAGATTTTCGAGATCTGCTCTGACAAAACACTCACTGTAAGGAACAAAGCCGAGAATCGGATATTTTATCCTCCCAACAAGCTCTCTCGCCCTCTCCGACTCAATGAACTTATTCACAACCACTGCAATTCTTTCAATCCCTATATCCTTGCCCAACTTCTCTATCCTTTCCAGAGTCTCAACAGCCCTCGTTCCCGGCTCTACCACAGCGATGAGCAGATCAACACCCCTTGCTGTCCCCCTGCCGAGATGCTCTATTCCAGCCTCCATATCCAATATCAGAACATCCTTTCGCTTGAAAATCGCATGCCTCAGTATAGCCCTCAAGAAAGCGTTTTCGGGGCAGAAACATCCCTCTCCTCCCTTCTCAATCGTCCCAAGCACAAGAACTCTTACCCCATCCTCATTGTAAACGGAATAATCCTCAAAAACATCATCAACCTTAGGATTGAGCTTGTACATCCCCATCGGCCCGACAACCCTCTTTTCAATAATCTCGTGAAGCTCTGACAGAGGTTTGGGTTTCTCAGCAAGTCCGAGTGCAGATGGAAGATTGATGTCAGCATCGCAATCTATTGCGGTAACTCTGTAACCATCCCTGGCGAACAGGTAGGCGAGCATTGCTGCAAGCGTTGTTTTTCCCACGCCACCCTTTCCAGATATCGCAATCTTCATCGCAGTTCCTTAACCAAGCTGCTTAAAGAGTTTTTTTGATTGTTTCCATGACCATTTCAAATTCCCTGACAAGTCTTGCTTTTTTGTAGCCGTGGTCGATAAAGTCCCACGGTAAGGAAGAGTCAACGTCAATTGCCCTGAGATAATCCTCAAACTTTCTGTGGCTCACACCTTCAAGAAGCTGTGAAACTTTCCTATCTCCTCTCGATAAAATTGTCTGAATCGCAAATTCTCTGTAACTGGAGATATCAGCCTCTATTCCGGCTTTTTTGCTCTCCTTCCTTATATATTCTAACTTCTTCCTTAGTTCAGCCACACCTTCCCTTATATCATCTTTTCCCCCAAAAGGAGCCCACTGAAGGGGTGTGTGGGGCTTGGGAACGAGCGGATTTACAGATACCTCCACCCTCCTTACGAGTTTCTTAACCTCTCTGGCTTGCTCCACAATCGCCTTAACATCCTCAAAACTCTCTCCCGGCAAGCCCACCATGTAGTAAAGCTTTACCTTCTCAAATCTTGTCGAAGCTAACTCTGCAGCATTCAGAACATCCTCTCTCGTTATTTCTTTGTTTATAATTTCCTGAAGTGCTGGAGATGCAATTTCAGGTGCAATTGTAAGCGTCCTCAGCCCAGCATCCTTCAGCAGGTCAGCCAACTCCTCACTGAGAGTATCAGCCCTTACAGATGAGGGAGAGACCTGCTTCCCCTCCTCTACGTAGTGCTGCAAAATCTCCCTGAACTCAGGGTGATCTGAGGGGGAGGGGGCAATTATTGCAACCTTCTCATCCTCAATTTCCGGCAGCAGATCCTTTCTCCTCCATCTCGGAGGAAAGTAGATCTGCCTGACTATACAGAACCTGCATCTTCTCACACAGCCTCTTCCAATCTCTAAAAGAAAGCATCTGCCATACGCCCCATCCCCAATAATCTCCTTCTCAATGTGCCTTCCGAGTTTTGAGTAAACCCTTTTTACTCTCCCCTCTCTGCCCGTGTAAATGCCCGGAATGCTCTCAAGCTCCTCCACACTTCTGGCATTCACTATTTCCTCTATGTGATCTTCAACCTCACCGATGAAGAAGGCATCAAAGTAGTTTAGCAGTGGCAAAGGGTTTTCCATCACGCACGGCCCGCCTGCAATTTTAAGGCCATCAAATCCACTCTTTCTGATAATCTCAACTGCTCTGAAGTAGTCCATCTCATACTGTAGGCTGAAGAGGGCGACGTCAAAGTCTTTTAAGGGTGTTGCCGTCTCAACACTCCTCAACCCCTCAAAAATGTCGGAGTAGAAGCGCTCACATACAGCTCCGCCCTCATTTATTTTTGCATACATGTACTGCAAACCGGTGTTGGCTATCCCACCCACATATCTGTTGGGATAAACCAAGGCGACCCTCCTCATCCCCCTGCGAAATTTTTTAAGGAATGGATTGTGTTCCACAAAGAATGTGATTTTTGAAGTATTAAATTACTCGCACTCATAGTTTTTATTCGAAGATATCTATTACAGATCTTTCATGTCGTCTTGAAGAGTGTACTGCATCATGCGGTGGCGTGAACTGCCTCGCCACAAGTTTTTTGTAGAGGAACAGCGGATCTCTCTTGTCGTACCCCCAATCAGCCTACTGTTAGTTCCCAGATATAGGAAAGAGCATCCTGAAATAGGACGTTTCCCTCTCGTGTCCCTCACTGATCCCCGATTACGAAAGTTATAACCAATCGGCAATCAGACAAACGAAAACCTTATGCCTTAAATTAAACATGGGATTTTTAAGGTGAAAACTGATGGCTGAGATCATTATGTACGGTCTAACAACATGCCCTCATTGCAAGAGGGCGCACAAGCTTCTCAGCAAGATAGGTGCGGACTTCGACGTGGTATGGATAGACCAGCTTGGAGGAGAGGAGAGAAAGAAGGCGATAGAGAGAGTTCACAGCATTTCTGGGAGCTACTCGGTACCGCTCATAGTAAGGGGCGACAGGTACGTTCTAGGGTTCAACAGGGAGAAGATCCTCGAACTCGTGCAGGGGTGATGATGGTTTGGATGTCGGGCAGTAACGAGAGACCACAATAAAATGGTAGCTGCCTATTTGTGCGGCCGTCGTGGTAGTTTGCCTGAACGTTTGGGGGTGAGAAGGTATGGTCGGTAGAAAGTTTTGGAGTTTTAGTGCTTGTAGTTGGACTGGCTGTGGTGATTGCTGGGTGCACTCAGGAGGTGCAGCAACCAACTCAAGGGCATGGAAACCACGGCAAAGTGGTTGATGTTGACGAAAACGGAGCCACAAATGTGAACTTAGAGGTGATGAAGCAGCTAATTTACCAGACCCCAGCCGGAAGCCTGAGTGAGACAGAGAAGGACGGCATTATCTACATGAGGGAAGAGGAGAAGCTCGCCCGCGACGTGTACAAGACCCTCTACGATAAGTGGGGACTGAAGATCTTCGCAAATATCGCTGATAGCGAGCAGACACACATGGAGACCGTAAAGCTCTTGATAGAAAAGTACAATCTGGAAGATCCAGCTGAAAACAAGGGCATCGGTGAGTTTTCAAACTCCGAACTGCAGGATCTCTACAACGAACTTGTTGCAGAGGGAAGCAAGTCGGTTGAGGACGCGCTGAAAGTTGGAGCGATGATAGAGGAGATAGACATCCTTGATCTCAAGAAACACATCTCCGAAACGGACAAGGAGGACATAAAACTCGTGTACGAGAACGTCATGAAAGGTTCAAGAAATCATCTCAGGGCTTTTACGTCAACACTGTCCAAGTACGGAGTTGCCTACGAGCCTCAGTATCTTAGCAAGGAGGAATACGAGAAAATAGTCAGCAGCCCTATTGAGAGAGGATCGGTATAACCTTTAATTTTTTTCAAGCCGGAAATGTGTGTACAGCTAAGAGTTTGGTAGCGTTCGTGGCAGTAAGGCTGCGATCTCTTTCTCATGCATATTGTAAATGGCGGCTTGTCAACGGCCTATCATCGCAGGCAGCAGCCCTCTCCGGCCGCAACGGCGGGTGGGTGGATGTATGTGTCCCGCCTATAAAACTTTTCTCAAACCTATAAATAGCTCTGTGGGGCTGGGAGACATTCAACTCTACAGACTCAACAGCCTTGAAATCACCATGCTTGAAGTTGGAATGCCCGCGGACGTGATAGTCTTGGATGGCAACCTGATAGAAGACCCCTCGGTTCTGCTCGGCGGGATAAAGATGGTAATCAAGGTCGGATTGTCAAGGATGGGGTTGGGTGAGGCAAACGTTAAATATTCTTGCATAGCCAGTCAAAGCATGGGGACGGTAAAACCTGCATATATCAAGGTTATCGCAAGAGAGTTGCTGAAAAAGTATCCAGAGGTGTTTACGGGAGACTTTGATGAAAACAAGAGGCTTGTTGCCGAATTAACGAACATTCAGAGCAAGAAGGTTCGCAACAGGGTTGCGGGGTATATTACAAGAAGGGTGAACAGAGGGTTGGTAAATGTTTGAGGGCGTAATACCTGCAATGGTAACGCCTTTCAAAGAGGATTTCAGTGTTGACTTCGAGGGAATAGCAAAAAATCTTGACTATCTTGAGAGGTATGTGAATGCTCTGGTTCCTGCAGGAACGACCGGTGAGGCTGCAACGCTAGGTTACGAGGAGCATGTTGAGGTAGTTAAATACGTTGCTGAGACTTCAAAACTTCCTGTGATTGGTGGAGCAGGATCAAACTCAACAAAAGAGGCTGTCTGGCTCGCTAAGGAGGTAGAAAAGGCTGGAGCTGAGGCTGCAATGCTCGTAACACCCTATTACAACAAGCCGAATCAGGAGGGGCTGTACCAGCATTACAAAACGGTGGCGTCGGAAGTCTCTATTCCGATAATAGTTTACAACGTACCGAGCAGGACTGGAATAAACACCACTCCTGAACTTATCAGAAAACTGGCAGGAATAGACAACATTGTCGGAATAAAGGAGGCGAGCGGGAATCTGAAGCAGATTTCTGAGATAATCAGAACAACTCCGGAAGATTTTATTCTGCTCTCTGGAGACGATTTTCTGACTCTGCCAATACTCTGCCTCGGTGGGAAGGGAGTTATAAGCGTCGCAGCAAATGTTGCCCCCCATCTCATGAAAGAGATGTATGAGGCTTTCGTGGGTGGAGAACTGAAGAAGGCGACCGAGATTCACCACAAGCTTACTCCCCTCTTCGATGTCCTCTTTATCGACACGAACCCGATTCCGGTGAAAAGAGCGATGGATTTGATGGGTCTGGCTGCTGGAAAACCTCGTTTGCCACTGGTTGAGCTTTCAGAGGAGAAGACAGAGAGGGTTAAGGCAGTTCTCAAAGAACTTGAGCTCATCTAAAATTTTTAAAATCTCACGCCTATTCTATCCATGAGAGTTGCTGTTTGCGGAGCTGCTGGTAGAATGGGGAGACTTGTTGTGAGGAAAGCTGTTGAGAATGGGCTGAATGTTGTTCAGGCTTTTGACATCAACGAGGTTGGGAAAGATGCAGGAGAGATTGCTGGAGTTGGCAAACTTGGAGTGCCCGTACAGGATGATGTGTCAAAGCTCGATGCAGATGTTATGATTGACTTCACCGTTGCTGATGCAGCAGTGCAGAATGCGAAGATCGCTGCTGAGAAGGGTATCAGGATAGTAATGGGCACAACCGGGTTTACCGAGGAGCAGAGGAGCGTGCTTGAAGAGCTTGGCAAAAAGGTTCCGCTCCTTCTGTCGCCGAACTTCAGCCTCGGAGTCAATGTTTTTTTCAAGGTGGTCGAGTTCGCTGCCCAGTTTCTCTCAGAATTTGACGTGGAGATCGTTGAGCTGCATCACAGACATAAGCGAGACTCACCGAGCGGAACAGCATTGAAGGCTGCGGAAATTCTTAGGAATGTCCTGAGTGAGAAACTGGATATAAAGACGTGTAGAGAAGGAATATCGCCGAGAGGCGAGGAGATAGGAGTGTTTGGAATAAGAGGGGGAGATGTAGTTGGGGAGCATACAGTCTTTTTCTTCGGAAACGGAGAGAGGATAGAAATCACTCACAGAGCTACAAACAGGGAGTGCTTCGCTTCAGGGGCGATTAAAGCTGCGATATGGCTGGCTAAAGTGGACAAGCCCGGTCTTTACTCCATGAGCGATGTGCTTGGATTTTAAAATCGGTAGAATTATGAATCTTCTACCCCATCTTTCTCCATGATTCTGAGCATAGTTGGAACATCAGACAGCGGAAAGACCACGCTCATAACCCGAATTGTTCCTATTCTAAGGGAGAAGGGGTTGAGGGTTGCCGTGGTAAAAAGGCATGCTCACGGTGATTTTGAGATAGACAGGGAGGGAAAGGACTCGTGGAAAATATATCGGAGCGGTGCAGATGTTGTTGTGGCTTCGCCAGTAAAGCTCGCCTTAATCAGAAGAGTTGACGAAGAGAAGGGAAACAACCTCGACTGGATCTGCGAGCGATATCTTGACGAGTACGACCTCATACTGACTGAAGGATTCAGCAAAGCGGGAAAAGATAGAATAGTTGTCGTGAAAACGCCAGAAGAGGTTGAGCACTTCAAGCAGGGCAAGATTCTGGCTGTGGTCTGCGATGAGGAGATCGAGGGTTACAAGTGGTTCAGGAGGGATGACACTGAGAGCGTTGCGGACTTTATTCTGAGCATCATGACTTAGCTTTTTATTTCTTCATCTCCCTGAAAAAAACATGCTGGTGAAGAGAATAGTTTACTTCGAAAAACCGGGCAGGGAGAATACGGAGCAAACTTTAAAGTTTGCTATTGAGGGGGCGAGGGAGCTTGGCATTAAATACATTGTTGTCGCATCATCCTATGGAGATACAGCAAGGAAAGCTGTTGAGATGATTGATGAAGGAATGCAGCTCGTGGTTGTGACGTATCACACAGGATTTCTGAAGGAAGGCGAGAACACCATGCCCCCTGAGGTTGAGGAGGAGCTCAAAAGAAAGGGAGCGAGAGTTGTGAGGCAGTCCCATATCCTCTCAGGGCTTGAGAGGAGTATAAGCAGGAAGATAGGTGGAGTGAGCAGAACTGAAGCTATTGCAGAAGCTCTTCGCTCTCTATTTGGTCACGGACTGAAGGTTTGCGTTGAAATAGCGGTGATGGCCGCAGACAGCGGAGCTATACCGATTGAAGAGATTGTGGCAGTCGGCGGGAGGAGCAGGGGTGCTGATACGGCAGTTGTGATAAGGCCGGCTCACATGAACAACTTCTTCGATATGGAGGTGAGGGAAATCATATGCATGCCGAGGCTCAAGCGCTAAATCCACAGATGAAGCCCGGTCAGCTCATCGAGTTCCCTTACAGGAATATCTCCGTCGAGAGATGCAATAAAGAGTTCGCATGCAAACACCTCCGCAGCGAAGAGGTGTCCTGCGTAGATCTCGCTATCCCTGCCAAGAACGGCGTGGATATGAGGAAAGGGTTTGCCATCCTTCAGTGAGACGTTGCCTGAGAGGCTGAGGATCTCGAGTCCCCCCTCAACCCTCCTTTTTACGTACTCTCTCATTTTCTGGTCATAATAGCCGATTTCGGCATTTCTCACAGCTCCAATCCCGCTGATGTGTGCAGCCTCGATTCCTTCCATCTCCAGAAACTCAGAAAGTTGCTCCAATAGATCCTTCCCGTAATCCAGCCTGAGGAAAATGCATCTTCCGATCTGGAAATCAAATTGCTTCATGATGCTAATAAAAAGTGAAGAAATAAAGATTTTTCAGGTTTCGAGCTTTCCGATTTGCTGCTCGGCAATATCTCCAACTACAGGAAGCTTGAACCATTCACCTTTATATGCCTTGTAAAGGCAAACGATCCATGTAATAAAGGCAAGGATGTTCACCAGCCCTGCAAGCATCCATCCGAAAAAGAATAGGGCATAGCCAAGAACCATGCTGACTATCCAAAATCCGGCAAAGGTTATCGTTGACTGCATTGCATGAAATCTCACGAACTGACTCTCCTTTTCGATTATCAGAAACACTATGCCTGTGATAAATCCAAGAAGATACGTGAGCGCACCTTCCACGTTCTCGTTAAGTCCCACGGATGTTGACATTTTAACTACCCTGTCCCCAAACCACAGTAATTTCGTGAGTGTCTATTTCTCCTCCGACCAATAGAACGTTGTTGTCCTTCATGAACTGAAAACCAAAGCTGTTATCTTCCATCCCACCATATAGCGAAGTATATCCCTGAGATGCTATCCTGTTCTTCAGTTCCTGAATTTTTGCCGAGTCTATTGGATCTCTGACGACGTAAACAAGTGAAATACCTTTACCTCCTGTCCCCTGACCAGAAAGGTAACCGGTGAGCTTCGCTCCTCCGAACACGGACTCAAGGATGGATTTGACCATATTGTGTATGTCGGCCGCTTCGGACGGAGGAGAAACCTCGTTTGCCGTGTCGTAAGGATTGCTGCTTCCCCCCGATGGCGGTTCAGTTGGAGTTGTTTCTGCTGCGCCTACCCCTTCTCCTTCTGACTCTGGCTGCCCCCCGCTACAACCTGCAAGCAAAACGCTCGTTAAAACGAGCAAAAGCAGCACCGTCTTTATTTTACCATCCACTTTTTCCCACCTCAACTAATTTTTAAAGGTAGTTACTGAAAGTTTTTAGGTATATTAATATTCTGAAAAGAAAATTAAAAATCAAAACGGTTTTTGTATGGTGGCATCAGGGAACACAGCAACTTTCAGCTTATCTCTTCCTATCTCCTCAATCATCTCCTCTGGAGTTCTCACCTTTACGACATTACCGTCATAAACCTCAAGCCATGGCTGCTTTTCTTGGTATTTGGATACAAACACGACCTTTCCTGCCCTGTTCAGGGTTTCAGGAGGTGGAAGATATAGGAACCCGCCCTTTCTTCGCATCCCCCATCTCCCGTGGACGTAGTGGCTTATCTGCCCCGTCTTTGAGTTGCAGACGATGACGAGGGTTCCACCCTGTTTCAGGCAGAGGGATGTCCACGTGGCGATGGCAGCCTCACTCGCCTTTGAATATGCATTCGATATAACAACATCAAAATCCATCGATATCTGAGTCGAATAATGGCTTCTCGCAACCTCGACACCTTTTCTCTGAGCTTCAACAACATCCCCGGCAAATACATGTGTGTTATCCCTCCTTGTGTTCACGAGTGTATTGACAATGAAGTCGAATTTTGCCATCCTTGCAGCCTCTTCGGCATCTCTTCTCAATGCATTTTCCTCATTTACCCTTCCATAAGCCATCTGACAGGTCGGATGCAATTCTCTTATGCTCATCGCCGCACTCCATCCGCCGATAACTCCATGGTTGTAGATTATGCTTCTTATTCCAGCAACACCCGGAAGAACAATCTTTGCTCCACCACCGTATCCAAACTGCGGGTGGGGAAGTATGCACCCCAGACCGATTTTTAGACGGTAGCTCATCACCTCAGCATTTATGTCAACTGGAGTACCTGCTGAAGTCTCTCCCAGATACTCCAGATTTGTGAGGGGGTTGTGATTGAAAACAGAATAGCTCTCTACAGTCTCTTCACCGAGCTTCTTCGCAAAATCTTCTCTGTCATAGGTTCCGTGGGCACCATTTGCACAAATAAAAACAATGTTCTCGTCCGACACACCAGCTTTTTTTAGCTCACCAACAACAGATCTGGCTATCTCCTCAAGCCTCGTCGGCCTCGTCATATCATCGAAAACTATCACAGCCTCTTTACTCTCCTCAGCAAGCTTCGATAGCGGTTTTGATGCAATCGGATCTTTCAATCTCTTCAGTATTTCTTCTCTGCCGATTGAGGGGGCAGTGTCGCCAGACATCCTGAAAACAGTTACATCCCAGTTTTCTGGTGGTTCAAATCGCAGAGGCTCATCACCATACCAGATGTTGCTCGGAAGCTCAATCATAATTAAAATAGGCGATCTCATTTTAGAGTTTTTCCAGAGTGCAACTTTTATATTTCCTACCATAAGGTCAAGTCAGGTGAGTCTATGCCGAACATTTACGTTGAGGAACTGGTTCATACTCCTATTGAAGAGCAGATAATCGAAATAGTCGAGAGAAAGGGTATTGGTCATCCTGACAGCCTCGCTGATGGAATGGCGGAAGCCATGAGCAGAGAGCTGAGCAAGGAGTACATAAGGAGGTTCGGAGCTGTGCTGCACCACAACACAGACGAGACGCAGATTGTAGCAGGAAGATCTAACCCCCAATTCGGGGGAGGAGAGGTGATAGAACCCATTTACGTATTGCTTGTCGGGAGGGCCACGAAGTACTTCAATGGCGAGTACATTCCAGCGGACAAAATAGCGCTCAAAGCTGCAAAGGACTATATAAAGCAGCACATGCAGAACCTTGATGCAGATCTGGACGTCGTTTTCAACGTCAGGCTTGGTGAGGGTAGTACTGATTTACAGGACGTTTTTAGGCGGAGAAAGGGGCAGGTCGCACTTGCTAACGACACATCGTTCGGCATAGGTTTTGCTCCCCTATCCGAGACCGAAAATCTGGTTTACAATGTTGAGAGGAGAATATATGAAGAGTTCAGGAGGATGAACCCTGCGGTTGGTGAGGATGTGAAGGTAATGGGGTTGAGGGAGAAGGATAAGATAACTCTTACCATCGCCGCAGCCTTTGTTGACAGATACGTAGACAGCATAAAGGACTACGATGCGATTAAGGAGGAGCTTGAAGGCTTTGTCAGGGAGATCTCGTCGGAGTACACCGAAAGAGAGGTGGAGGTTTTTGTCAACACTGCAGACGACTATGAGACAGGATGCGTGTATCTCACAGTTACTGGTACGTCAGCGGAGAATGGTGATGACGGTAGTGTGGGGAGAGGAAACAGGTGCAATGGTCTCATAACACCCGGTAGACCAATGAGCATGGAAGCAAGCAGTGGAAAGAACCCGATAAACCACGTTGGAAAGATCTACAACATTCTTGCGAATATGATAGCGAGGAAAATTTCAGAAGACGTGGAAGGAGTGCAGGAGGTGTATGTCCGAATCCTAAGCCAGATAGGAAAGCCAATAAATGAACCGAAAGCTCTGAGCATCCAGCTTATCCCTCAAAAAGGATACGATGTTCAGAAGATTGGGAGGCCTGCAAAAAATATTGCCGAAGACCTGCTCGGAAGGGTTGGTAAAATCACTGATATGGTGATTGAGGGTAAAGTCAAGACCTTTTAAAATTTGGAAACAGCTCAATCACTTTTTTATAGATGTTGCAAACCCTCTCAAGTTCGTCAATGTAAACAAACTCATCGTCGCCATGCATATTTCCTCCTCCCGGTCCGAGGTAAAATGCCGGAATGCCGTGTTTCCTCACGTGCCTTGTATCTCCAACGCCAAGAGAGAAAACAGCTTTCGGGCTCAATCCCTGAAACCTTACCGCCTCTGCAATTATTTCAAGAAAAGCTACGTCATCCTCAACTCCCACATTATCGCACAGCACGCCGTAGGGTTGAAGAAAGCCCTCAACTCTGAACTCAACGTTCTCATCGTAAAGCTCTCTTCTGACATCCTCGATGCTTATCCACGGAGCAAACCTGACATCTGCTCCAACGGTACATCTTGGGGCAACAACGTTTCTCTTGATGCCTCCCTTTATCATTGACGGGTTGAAGACTGCATGCCAGCTTTTGATTATGAAATCCATTCCCAGTCGATCAAAAAATTCTTTGTAGCGGGAAAATTCACCATTAAGGCTTTTGAATGACTCGACTTTTTCAACTATGTATCCTGATGCTCTGTAAATAGCCCCTTCCTTTGAATCCTGAGAAGCTGTGTGTCCAGCCTCTCCAATAAACTCAAGGTCGATGGCAAGTACTGCTGCCTGCAAAGCTCCGATTATAGCACTTCCGGTTGGCTCGCCGATGAGTACGGCATCAGCCTTTTCCCTCTCAAAAACATATCCCAGTCCGTTAATACCTCCAATCTCCTCGTCGCATGTAAAGGCGAGCTTTAAACCGCATTCAAAATCTTTGAATCCAAGAGTTGCTGCGCATATTGCAGCAACACAGCCTTTTGCATCACAGCTCCCCCTACCGTACAGTTTGCCGTTAACGATAACGGGATTTAGCAGCTCATCTCCAGAAGGAACAGTGTCGAGGTGGGACGTGAGCATTAAAGTGGGCTCTCCTTCGCTTATCTCAACTACGAGGTTCTCCTTTCCATCCTCCTTCCTGTATATTCTCGTATTGTAGGACGAAAAAAGCTCTTGGAGGTATTCTACGGCTTCAGTGGTTATACCGGGTGGATTTCGAGTGTCTATTTTAATCAAATCAGCTGTGATTTTTGCTGGATCCGACATCGTAGACAAGAGTTTAGACAGGTTACTTAACAATTATTCAGCAGTTCCGGTCACCATAATAATAATGGATTACACGATTATATGCGAAAAATTTATTATTTCGAAGATTAAACATAACTTTAATGACAGTAACCCTGTCTGAATTCGCCCAGTTAATAATAGCTAGTATTGATTTACTTTTACAGATACTTGAAAATGTTGCAAATCTTCTCGTTTACTCATCTGTAAACAGCAGTGCAAATCTGAACTTTTCAAACGTCTGGGGGGTTGCATACGGTGGTTTGGTTTCGGTATACTGGCTTGGACAGGTTCTGCAAGAGGTACTTGATGCCACGAAGTATAATACTTCGGCACTCAAGAACTTTTCTCTTGCTATAAACTATCTTGGTAGTAACGCAACCGTTGTTTTCGGAGATATGGACGCAACATCTGGCATTGCTTACATACAGAAGGGGGTCTACGATAGGCTGGTAGCGAACTCAACCGAGCTCAACAACTTGGCTTTAAGCCTTTCAAAAATGCTTAAAGCACAGGTAGAGCTTCTGGTTAAGCTCATGGAAGCCGTTAACAAGACCTTTACATAACTTTCGAAAGTCATATCTCTTATGACCATCGAAATGGTGCAGTGATAGAGTGGAAGAAAGTTGTGGATGATCTCCCCGGAGGAATTGCTATTTTTGATGATCAGGGTAGAGTTGTGTATGTAAATAAAAGAATGCTCGAAAAGACAGGTGTGAAGGACGAAAAGGTAAAGACGGACCCCCTGAGTCTTATTCAACCCAGATGATGTAGATGAGGTCATTAGGACTATTGTTGCAGCGTTGAGAGGAGAGATAGACAAGATGTCCTATCCTCTGCTTGTGAGAGCAGTAAAAAAAGGAGGAGGATACCAGTGGATCGAGATCAGGTTCGAAGAAGTTATGTCTTTACCGATGTCTCAAAAAGAATTGAACTTCAGAAAAAGATTGAACAAGATGTTTAGGCACGATATTCTGAACATTTTCACCAGACTCTATGCATACGCGGAATTGTTGGAAGAGAGATATGATAGGGGATTGGTTGAGAAGATTAAAGAGAGTGTTAGGAGCGGTGTGAACATAATAAAAAAGGTCAGAGAGTTCGAATCCTCTGCTGAAGAGGACAGAAAAAGTTTTCAAAGTTAAGGAAGTGGTGAAAGAAGCTGCCAAGGGATACAACGTTAAAATCGAGGTAAAAGGTGATGCAGAGATTCTGGCAAATGATGGGGGGTGTATAGTGTTTGAAAATCTTATAGGAAGTGCAGTTAAGCACGGAAAAGCGAGCAGAATTGAGGTGAACATTCAAAAGAGCGAGAATAGTGTTCGTATTAGGATTGCCGATGATGGTAAGGGTATACCTGTAATGGATAAGATTTTTGAAGAGGGTTTCACAACTGGATCCGGGAGCGGGTTGGGATTGTATATTGTCAAAAAGCTTGTTGAGAGTTTCGGTGGAAGCATAAAGGTTGAGAGGAGTGTGCCGAGGGGTACGGTTTTTGTTCTTGAATTTCCCCGTATTGTATCTTTAGTAAAGTTCAGTTCCGCTCAAATGCCTCTTTAACGAGCTTTATCGCACACAGATCTCCGCACATGCTGCAGGCCTCGCTCTTGGATTTCCTTCTACTATATATCTCTCTTGCTTTCTCAGGGTCGATAGAGAGTTCAAACTGCTTCTCCCACTCCAGATTTTTTCTGGCGAGAGACATTTCGTAATCCTTCAACCTTGCTCTCTCCCTCTGTCCATCTTTTATCAGATCAACCGCATGTGCAGCGATTTTGGCTGCAATAACGCCCTCTCTGACATCCTCAACTGTTGGTAAGGCAAGGTGCTCTGATGGGGTGACATAGCAGATGAAGTCCGCTCCCGCCATACCTGCAATGGCAGCACCTATTGCAGCAGCTATGTGATCGTATCCCGCAGCTATGTCAGTAACGAGTGGACCGAGCAGGTAGAGGGGGGCATTGTCTGTAACGCTCTTCATAGCTCTCACTGACGTTTCAATCTGATCAAGTGGGACGTGGCCGGGCCCCTCAACCATGCACTGCACTCCTGTCTGTCTGCATTTTTCAACAAGCTCCCCAAGAATTACGAACTCAGTATATTTCGCTCTGTCCCCAGCATCGTGAATACATCCAGGCCTGAAAGCATCACCAAGACTTATGGTCACATCGTACTCCTTCAGAATCTCAAGCAGATAATCGAAGTCCTTGTAGTAGGGATTCTCTTTTTCATTATGCAGCATCCAGCCGATGATTATCGCTCCACCCCTGCTGACAACTCCGAGCAATCTTCCTGACCTTTTCAGCCTTTCAACGCTTATCCAGTTGACACCTGAATGGATGGTCATGAAGTCAACCCCGTCCTTAGCCTGCTTCTCAACAACCCTGAAGAAGTCATCCTCGCCCATATCAACTACTCTGCTGCAATCCCTCGCAGCCTGATAGATCGGAACAGTCCCAAATGGAACCTCAGTGACCGCCATTATCTTCTTTCTGATTTCATCGAGATTACCACCGGAAGATAAATCCATCACAGCATCCGCTCCGGCTTTCTGCGCAACAATTGCCTTCTCAATCTCCTCCTCAGCATTTACGTAATCTATGGAGGTGCCGACATTGGCATTTACCTTCGTGGATGCAAACATACCGATGGCTCTCGGCTTAACGTCTTCCCTCCTCACATTCTTGGGAAGTACGAGATAACCGTGAGCGATCAACCTGAGAAACTTTTCAACCTCAATACCTTCATATTCAGCCGCTTTTTTGATAAATCCATCCACCTCGCCTTTCCTCGCATCCTCGATTAAGGTCATAATTTTAAAAAAGGTGTAAGGGCAATAAAAACTTTCCCGCTAAAAGTGACTCATTATCTCATCCACCAGAGCATAAGAACTTTTGATCTTGCTGACATCACCGAAATACGTCAGATTCCAGATGACGATGTGGCTCACACCGAGCTTCTCGTACTGCTCGAACTGCTGGACTATCTCTTCAGGCGTCCCAGCGATGTAGGCAACCCTCATTATCTCATCAGGCACATCTTTGATAGCTTCCATTATCTGCTCCTTCGTGTACTTTGTAGGAATGTAGTCCAGCAGCCCGTAAAACTTCCCAAAGGGGTGTTTATAGCCGAGAGCCTCGTAGAACTCTGAAGGCAAAAGCAAAGCGTGTACTTTAAGAATTGGAGACTGCAGCAATCTTTCAACCTCCTCTGGCTTCTCGTCCACAACCAAGCTCACAAATATGGCCTTTGTTATCTCCTCTGGATCTCTGCCAAACTCCTTGGCGTACTTCTCCAGCTTCTCTGCTCTTTCAGCATAGGCCTCAGGTGGAAGAGTTGTGGGCAACCAGCCATCACCGTGCTTTGCAGTCAGTTTAAGCATTCTGTTTCCATGAGCCCCGAACCAGAACGGGAGTTCGCCAATGGGCTTGACATCGAAAACCGCATCCTCCAGTCTGTAAAATTTACCCTCAAAGTTGATTGGCTCACCGTAATCGCTGTTCAGCATGAGCTTCATTATCTCGACAGCCTCCTCAAGCCTCGCAACAGGTTTTTCAAAGTTTATGCCGTACGGTACTATATTCTCAGCCTCACCCGCACCTATGCCGAGGATGAATCGCCCATTTGTCGCATGGTCTGCTGTTACTGCCTGCTGAAGAAGGACGGCAGGATGTCTTCTGAAAACCTCTGTAACGGAGGTTCCGAACTTTATCTTCTCCGTTGCAGGAGCTGCATAGCATATCTCGCAGAAAGCATCGTAGAACATGTGACACGATGGATAGCGCATGGCGAAAATTGTCTCCTTCCACAGATCGTGCGGATACCAGCCCATGAGATGGTCTGCAACCCAGATTGCCGCATAACCTTTTTCCTCCATTCTCTTTGCAGTTTTTGGCACTTCACTAATCGGCGGAAATGTCGGCGCAACAGTCCCGAACTCCATGAATGCAGAGAGAATTCGGACTATATGAATTTTTTCATTTAAAAATTATCAAATCAGCGATACATTGACATGTCTGCTTCCGAATGTCCTCCAAAGCTCTTCTGCATCATCCAGATTATGAAGAGCTTACACCTATGAACCTGTTTTACAGCGTCCATGAACAGGTTCTTGTTGAGGCCATCAAAGTAAAGCTCTCTGGTGAACTGGAAGATCTGAGGATCCTTCATATTGGGGAGGATCTGGAATCCCGTCTCAAGGAACAACAGTCTGAACTTTATCTCCCACAGAATCTCCTCTCTCTTTGCCTCTCCAAGGCTCATGAGGGAGCGATAATGTTCATCGCTCAGCTTAACCCCAGAGGCCACTACAATCATGTCATCCCTATTCTTGGGAAAAACGATGTCGATGTACTGCCTTGAATTTGGAGGGATCTCAGCTATAAAGTGATAATCAGCATTTTCATCAGCAATCTTGTCCTTGTAAATCCCTTCATCAACCAGCCAGTCTCTGACCTTCTTGGCAATGGCATCCTTCATGCTCTCTTATCTTCCTCTCCAGTTTTATTCTTTTTCTTGCCCCCCATGGACAAACCTTTATGCATATCCCACAAACCATAGTTCCTATGTCCGGGTCTTTCGCAAATTCCTGAGGCTTTGAGGCACACTTCTCGACATCAAATACCTCCTCTCCTACTGGATAACTCTTGAAATCAGAATCCCTGAGTGCATAGAGAGCTGCATTGTCGGTGCACTCTCTGCAGGTTCCACACCTGTTTTCAGCTGGCGTTCCTGCTTCAAGGGGCATGTCTGCCAGAATGCTCGCAAGTCTATGCCGTAATCAAATTCATCAAGTAGATTTTTTGGATAAGTTTCGTAATCTCTCAGGTAATCGAGGTCAGCAACTCCAAAAACATCCGCTCCGAGATTTTTCGCAACCTCTTCAACGTCCATAGGCTTAATGATTTTTCAGGTATTTAAGATTGTTAGCAGAGTTTTAATTGTTAGCCATCAGCAAGGTACTATGAGAGAAATACTCTTGAAGTTCGGAAGCCTGAGAAATGCGATAATATCCAACGGCAGGGTTACTCAGTCGTAGAAGGAAAAAATAGCTCCCACTGCCGCAAAGTGAACATGCTATGAAATGTCTAATCGTCATAAAAATTAACTACTTATGTTAAGTTCAGTTATGAAGCTCTTCGATAGGGTTTATGCCTATATATGGGGAAAAGCCTTCTACGACTCTTCAAATTGCTACATCATTCAGGACGATGAGTGCGTTCTTATAGATCCGGGCACGTTCAAGAGCTACACGAACCTTTTTGGTTTGATGAAGAATGATGGAATCGAGAGAGTTGATTTCGTGTTTAACACACACCTTCACAGAGACCACTGCGAGAGCAATGTTATGTTCACGAGGAAAGGCGCGCTGCTTGGATTTGATGAAAAAGATAGGCAGATTTCTCAGTTTACCTTCTCATCAGACATCAAGCTGGGAAAGGTGTTTGTCGTGGGTAATACAGAGATAGAGGTGGTAAGGACTCCGGGACACTCTCCAGGGAGCCTAACCTTCTTCCTTCAGGATTACGGAGTTGCAATCACCGGTGATCTGATTTTTGAGGGTGGAGTTCCGGGCAGATTCGACATTTACGGTAGCGACAGAAAGGACTTGATAAAATCTCTTGAGAGAATAAGAGAGCTTGAGGCCGAGTACATTCTGCCCGGCCACAGGAGGATTATGAAGGGTAGAGACGGTATTGATGCTCTTCTGGAGAGAGGTATTGAGTTTCTGAGCATCTACTGAGCCTTAGACGTTTAACATAACCAATTTATTACCTCCTGCCTACTCAATTAGGTGGTTGACGAGTTATTCTGCCAGAAATGCGGCAGGCTGAAGACGAGATGTATATGCAGGAAAGAAACTGTCAGGCAGAGGAATCTTGAGTTACTCAAGAAAGTCGGATTCAGAAAGCAGCTTGTCCCTATTTTCAATACTGAGGATGAGATAGTTATTTATAAAGTCTTTCAACCATTTAACGAAAATCCTACAGAAAACCTCGATTTCCTGCCCAGCAGACTGAGAATAGCTCTGGAAAGCAGAGGGATAAAAAGACTCTATCCCTTCCAGAAAGAAGCAATGAAAATGCTTATTGATGGAAAAAACGTAGTAATCACAGCCCCCACCGGATTCGGAAAGACGGAGGCCTTTGTTATTCCCCTTCTTGAAAAAGTTTCTAAAGGCGGAAAAGCTCTGGTGTTCTACCCAACCAAAGCTCTGGCGAGGGATCAGGAGGTGAAAATAAAGCAGTATGCCTCCTCTGTTGGACTTACAGCTGTAAGATTTGATGGTGATTCTGGTCAAGTAGAGAGAAGGCTCGTTTTTAGCGGGAAAGCCGATGTGGTCCTTACAAACCCCGACATGGTTGACTATCACCTCCGCAACACGCCGGCATTTCGGCACTTCTGCAGGGAGCTAACCTTCATCGCCGTTGACGAACTCCACACCTACACAGGCATTCTCGGCAGCAACATGCACTATCTCGTGAAGAGGCTTTCAAGATTTGCCGATTTTCAGGTTGCGTGCGCATCAGCCACCTTGTCCAACGCAAAGGAGTTTGCTGAGGAGCTTTTTGATCGAGAATTCATTCACGTTAACGGGGAGCACAGAAAAGCAGTTCTATACCTCATCGCCCGATACACACCGAGCATTTACTCCACAATCCGGGATATAGTTTCTGCACTGCGTGGAAGAAAGATAATTGTTTTCGGGAACAGTTACAAGAGCGTGGAGACCATTAACCTTGTTCTGAGACGAGCTGGAATCAGATCAGCAATACACAAAAGCGGTTTGCCGAAAGAGGTCAGAAGAGAGGTAGAGGAGAAGTTCAGGAATGGTGAGCTCAACGTGGTCGTTGCAACCCCTACCCTTGAGCTTGGGATAGATGTGGGGGATGTTGATGTTGTTATATCCGAACTTGTTCCCTATAGTCAGATGCAGCAGAGGATTGGAAGAGCGGGGAGGAAGGGGCAGGAGAGCGTGGGTGTTATAATTTTGAGGGAGGAGGATTCGATAAGCACCTATTACAGAAACAATCCAGACGAATACTTTAGAGATGAGGCAAGCGGGTACGTCGAGAGATTCAATGAAGAAATTATGAAGTACCAGATACTTTCGATGTGTATCGAGAAGCCGCTGAGATTGGAAGAAGCCGAGCCATTCACCCAGATTTTGAGTGAGCTTGAAGACAGGGGATTGGTTGTCAGGAGAGAGGGTATGTACTTCCCGACAGTCCATGGAATAGAGTTTGCAAGGAACTTCAGCATGCGAGGCATTGGAGAGTCAGTGAAGATGTACAGCGACGGGAAACTGGTGGGAGAAAGGACTTTACCCATTGCCATCAAGGAACTGTTTCCCGGCAGCATAATAATTCACAACGGCGTGAGATATCGCTCCCAAGAGCTTGATCTGAGCAGGTTGAGGGCGGAGCTGGTTAGGATAGACGAAGGGAATGAGATAACAGACCCGCTGTACACAACAATTCCGAGAATCGTTGATGTGGAGACTGAGATTTCTGAGCCTGTAAATGCCATCTACTGCACCCTCGAAATCACCATTATTGTTCACGGATACATCGAGAGGAATGTTTTTGATAGAGAAAGAAAGAGCATATGTTACCTCGACGAGCCTGTCAGCTACACCTTTAGAACAAAGGGCATGATCTTCTCCGCTCCCTTCCCTGAGCCGGAGGATTACGAAGATTACTATGCAGGAAGTTTTCACGCCCTTGAACACGTCCTGATCGAAACAACTGATGCTATAACCGGTGGAGGGAGTAGAGAAATGGGCGGGATATCTGTTCCCGAAGGAGACATATTCATCTACGATGCCACTGCTGGGGGAAGCGGTTTATCCAAGCTGCTCTTCAAGAGACTTAAAAGGGCATTTGAAATTGCCTATAGCATACTCAAAAGCTGCAACTGTGGTAGGGTTGACGGTTGTCCCCGCTGCACCTACAGCTACCAGTGTGGAAATAACAACCAGCCGCTGAACAGGATAGGAGCGTTAAACATTGCCGAAAAAGTTCTGAAGGGAGAAAGAAGGAGGACTGACTGGAAAAAGTATGGCGAGGTTGTTGAGTTTAGGTATTTCCCTTAGTATGTTGATCTTACCATTGCTATTTTCTTTAAACTTCTGCAGACCTCTTCTGCCTCTCTCTCCTTTCCCATTGCCTTCATTATGCCCATGCAGAGTTTGAAAATCGCTTCCTGATGTTCATTTTTCTGCCTGAAAATCTGTACGGGAGAGATCCTCAGATTGTCGTATTCTCTGAAATATTCGTTTTCAATACCGCAGCATTCAAAAGTTTTTTTAACATGGAAAAGCAATAAATGTAAGTGAACAAGCTCTTCTTTGCCAAACTGGCCAGACATAAATCTGGTTTGAAGAAGGACACTTAAATGTATCGGTAAGAGCAAAATTCAGAAAATTTAAATTTTAAAAAAAAGTATAATAATTTATCATCCCTTAATTATACGATTGTAAACAACTGCTCTAAAATTCTAACGAGTTTTTTACCACTCTCTGTCAAGATATAGGAATCGGAGTTCTTCTCTACAATTCTTAACTGCATCAGGGCTTTTAAATGCCTATCCAGAATTCCCGGGTTCAGTTTCGTCTCAAACATCAACTGAGAAAACCGGAGGGGCTTTCTATCAAGACTAAAAAGGATGTTACTCATACCACTCCGGGAAATGACTTTCAAAACCTTCTCACTTTCCCCGTCCGGTTTTCTCCCGAATAGCACATCAACGTCCAACACGCTATCACCTCGCTGAGTTACTCTTCATGATTACAATAATTGTAATTACGAACTTCATATAACGTTTGTGGTTGTAAACGTAATTACAAAAATGTAATTTTCGAGATCTATTTATAATGTTTAAATCTCTATTTTGTGAAAAAAGTCTTTATGTTGGTAGAAGTCAGGACATATAATGGTAATCAGCACTTTGGAAAGTAACGTCCTGAAATTGTCAGTTATTTACAGAAATACAAGAGCACTTGTAGTTATAGACACTGAAACTCTAGCCTACAGGATTGTTGACTGCTCTCGGAAGCTTTTCTGCAGAATTCACGTGTCTAAATCCTGTCCCCCCTACTGCCCCGTAATTGTTGCTGCGAAAGATTTCGTTACCGGTAGGAGGAAGCCTAGAGCAGAGGTTAAAGTTTTGGAGTAGCAACAACTTCAGCTTTGTCTGCAACCTCCAGTTTTGAATCATCTTCTATGACATAAATGCTGTAGCCTTGAGGAAAGACCTCAAACGTAACTTTAACATTGTAGTTTACTTCAAAAAATCTTCTCAAGGCCTCACATATTATTAGGTCCGTATTCTGGCCGAGATTTGATGTAACCAGTAGATAGTACCCTATCTCATCTCTTTTAATGCTTGCCCTCGTAGCCTTTCTTGTGGTCAGGAGGCAGTTTCTAACCCCTTCAACAGCTTCGGAGAGGGAGATTTCGGAAATTGGTTTGTTATATAGCTTCCTAATCAGTATCTCAAGTTCATTATCGCAGAGCGCTTTTTCAATTTCCCCCGAAACAACGAGTTCGATTGTTTTTGCATTAAATGCAACAAGATTTGCCTCGTCCATAATCTCGGCAAGATTGCATCCTCTTCTTTCATTCTCTCCTTTTTTATATCTGTCGAAGATAATCAAAGCCTCTTCGATTATGTTGTTGACTCTGCCATATTCTGGAATATACTTTTCAATAATCCTACTTGCTTCCTCACTGATTGTAGTATGAAGTCTTCTTCTCATAATTAATTGATTACTGCATCATTAAATTTAAAAGATTTGTGCATGAAGCACGTGTTGTGTGCATGGTGCAATTAAATATTATCATGTTAATCCCGTAATGATTTTATTTTTGTTGATTACATCTGTGAGTGATG
>JAPDIY010000012.1 GCA_029259335.1 Archaeoglobi archaeon | reverse complement strand
GGTTTATTTCCTGTGAAAAGAGGTTTGATTATGTCTCTTTGCGTGGAAAGGTTGGATTGCTTGTTGTTTGTGAATTTAGTGTGTTAAGGAAGAGATTGGGTTAAAGGTTGTGTAAGCACCCTATCATTTTATTGCTAAAGAAGGCATGAGCAGAACCGAAGCCATGGAATTCTGTAGGATTCTTAAGGGAGGACGATTCAGCCAGACAGCCCTGACCTTCCTCCTCAAGAGGAATGACGTCAAGTTGAATGGTTCACCTGGACGGAAGTCTAAGATTCACATGTTGCCGAGTACCATCCTTAAGGAAATCAAGGAGATGAGAATGAAATATAATTTCGGCTATAGACACATCGCAAGCAGAATAACCAGACGTTGGGGGTTCAGAAGGCTGGTTTATAAGCTCAAACCTCGTTTACCGCATTTTTAGAGATTACAACATTGATGAGCTGATTTCATCAGCCATGGAAAGGGAGGAGCAGGAAAAGAGGGAGGTTGATACAATCATCGAGGAAATCAGCAATTTCTACAAAACCATTAACTCTAAATGGGAGAATGAGGTTTACTTTGAGGAGAGTTTTGAGGGGGGAACCATCGTCTATGGGTTGAGAGAATTTGAGATTTACAGCGATTGGGCTGAGAGGCAATTAATCGAAAATCTGAAGAGGAGGCCTGTTAAGCATCTTGTGAGGGCTTATCTAAAGTGCAGAAACAGATATATTCGTATTGCCCTTCTTGAGAAGGTTTCAAGGAGAAGAATCGAAGAGCTTGAAGTTCATGACATACCAATCAAATTCAAGGTAACCTTTGTGAAAAAATGAATAAAAAAAGTATTAATTCAACAATATAACCAAAGAGAAATATAAAACATAGCAATTTAACATGGTTCTTTTGACCTACCTCCACAAAAAGGTAACGAACCGCAAAGAGGCTGTGGATTCAAAAATAAAGTCATTAGGAGCGATTTTAAGTTACCAGCTTGGATTAACATATCCGAGCTGGCAGTAAAAATAGTTGGTGGCAGCCCGTTATTAAAATAAAGGATTTGAATGAAAAAGCACCGTCCTGTTAAGTTGGAGCCATAGTAAAAATAGCTGGTGCGAGTGGCTATTATAAATAAAAAGGATGAAAAGCTTAAACTGCTCCTCCGCCTCTGCTCATAAAGGCGACATAGCCAAGAACTGTTACGGCAGCCAGAACGATAGCTCCGATAGTGAGCAGGTTCATGCTGTTGTAACCTATGCTGGTGAGGTCGGTGATGAAGCTACTTGCCTGGGAGTCATTGAGCTGCCCTGCGACATTCTTGACCTGTGTAGTCACCTGCGAGAAGATCAGAACACCGATGGAGATACCGACAAGCAGTGTTATAACTCCGAAGGCTGCCGCAAGACTTGCCCTTTCGTCCGCTTTGAATCTCCTCACGTGCCTTGCAATCAGTTCATACATTCTCCATTATCACCTCCTGACAATACAAATAAGCATGTATCAAATTTAATGATTTTATCAGGTTAATGTCGATTAGTTTGCATTAATGTAAATTTATTTTGTGTTTGTATGAGATACGAATTTTATTGGATTCATTATTTTTTTGTCTGATGCGTTCTAAGGGTGGATGGTATAGGTTGATACGTCCACGACTCAAATTCTGCACGAGAGAGGCTGAGATTAAAGGGGGTTCAGAATTGAGATTGGGGCGAAAGCTCAAATCTAAGGGTTTTTCCGTCATCATGAGTTTAAGTTTTTGGTGGTTATGTCAGCATTCATTAATTCTATTTTTTAATCGTAAGTAGTCTAACTAACTATTACAGGGCCAGAAAGCTAAGTGGTTTGGCTGGTCGTGGCCCCCTCATCTACCAAAAAGCTCCTCAATCAGCTCACTCTTTTTGATTCCAAGATGCTCTGCAACATCTTTAAGAATCGAGTTAAGAGTTCCAGGCTTCAAACTCTTGTGCTTGGGAATTGTTATGTGATGTTCTCCCTTCAAATGAGTTGTGAGTCTCATGTGACTCCCTGTCTGTCTCGTAACCTCATAATCGTACTTCCTTAGAAGCTTGGCGAGCTCTTCACCGCTCACATCTCTCGGAAGTTTCATATCGTTATGACCTCTTGCCTGACAATGTGGAGGCGGATTATTCTTGGTCTCTTATTCTCGTCAAAATGGCATTCCACAGCGTCTTTTATCATCTCCTTAAGCTCATCAAGGGTGTCGGCTTGGGTGAAAATAGAATGTCCGAGAGCTCGGGCCGTATAACCATCATCTGTCTCTTCGACAAGAAAGATTATCTCCCTTATCGTTTCTTGCATACTTCCTTTAGAACCTGAAACCTTAAAATATTTTGCACCAAAACCTTAAGCAGTTCAAAGGTGATAATGGGGAGTTTCTGGAAAAATAGACAGGGTTATTGCTGATGTTAGGAAGCTGAAAGGCCAGCAATACGTTTACAGGCTAAGGGTTGGGGACTACAGAGTAATATTCGAGTACGATAAAGAGGAAAGGCTTGTGAAAATACTAAAAATAGGTAAAAGAGGTGGCATTTACGATTAAAGGATCAGAACGGTTTTCTTGAACTCGTCAAGGAGGCCATAGTAAAGCCTGACGGCAGTCTGAACGTTGGCCCTGTAGTTTCTACCTCCAACATCCTTGTGGGTTCTGCCCTGCATGAACTCGATGATGCGGTAAACATCGGCCGGCACACCTTCCACACTGAATGCGTTATCGTTCAGAAAGTTCATGTGGAAAGTTCGCAGGAGTTTTGGCTTAATCCTGCCCTCTGGCTCGAACATGCGTTCAGGATCGAGGAGTCCTCTTGTGGCCTCCTTCCCTAAGCTCTTGAACCACATGAGATCATCGACTATCTCCTTTGGGAATATGGCCACATATGTTCTTTTTGTCGTCTCTTTTCTTCTGGGGATTTTGATGGTTTCCATGTCATAGACGGCCAGTTTCTTTCTGATCTCATCAGGGATGTTGAATGCCTTATATGTCCGTTCGAGGGTTTCCACATTGAACTGGTTCAAGAGGGCGAGCGCTTCTTTCGTCCTTAATCCTGAGAATACGAGGAGTTTAAAGAGAAGCTGGCGAATCTTCTTGTTCTCATCCTTCCCCTGAATCGACCTGTAAGCTCTGACAACTTCATCCGCAGTTATGGCCTTCTCAGTCTCGCTCTTGGCATTGGTTCTTATCGTTGGAATCACAGCACGGTAATCTTCAACCTCACTGACCTTTCTTCTCCCTGTCTTCACAAGGAATCTGAGATATGTTCTAACGGCATTTAAGGCGTGTCTGTCTCCCTTCTGAATGTATGGTTCGAGTATTTCCCTTAAATCCTGAGGATTTCTAATTTTTTTCCGTCCGAGTATTTTTGATAGCTTTGATGGATACATGGAGATGTTTGATTGGCTCTCTACTTTAAGCCATTCTATGAAGGTTTCAGCGAGTTTAAAGTATTCTGGAATCCCTATTTCCGATTTGGGGGATTGAGGGTCCTGTCCCGTAGGGGTTCGAGGGTTCGAATCCCTCCCCCCGCACTCAATTTTATGGGTTTTCAACAATGTTTCTGATTCTCTCCAAAATTTTGTGCAATTCCTCTAAAAGCTCGGCGACCTGATAACCTTTTTTCGGCACTTAAAGCTTGAGATCCATAACACGATAACACGATTATTTCGATGAGGTGCAGTCTGCACTTTTATCGCTGGTTTTTCCAAAAAGCCAAACAAGTGATAAAATCAACACGCACAGGTGAGCAAACGGAGATGCATAGCCGATTTCCCCAAAACTGATACCCACGCCAAAAACCCAAATCGGAAAAAACATTAATCTTCTTAACAAGCAAGAGCATGTATCTTGATTTAAGGGAGAAGCTCGCTGAAAACCTTAGAAAAGCAGGTTACAGAGTGATTTCCCCCTTCAAGGTTCTGGTAGGATGGGTGGACATTGCGATTCTTAGAAAAAGAGTTGGGATTGATTTATACGCTGGAAGCTACGAATCATGCATTGAAAGACTTACGTCACATCCATTCCGCGAAATTCATGTTGTTGGAGACTGCGATGGTTGCATTCCCATTGAGGAGTTCTGTGAGAGTTTTGATATCGAAATACCTTGCGAAAGTTTTGAAGAGCTTGAAAATCCAAGCATGCACGTCAAAGCAATTGAAGACTCTCTCGCCTATCTTTACACAGTTGGCGAAGTATATGAGAAAAATATCGACTACAAACCGCTAAAAGTAGCAATTGCAGACCTTAAAATGCTTGGATTTTCAAGTTCATTCTCAAAACCTAAACTAAAACCGGAAATGTTCGCATGTCTGACTCACGAGGGCTACGCTGCAGCGAAAAAAGTTGTGGGAAGGAGGGTGAAGAGAAACGAAAAGAAACTGAAGAAAATAGCTGAAGACCCAAAAAGCTACATCATTGCTCTTGGAATCTCAGAATCCTTGGCTGTTAGAAGTGCGTTCGATAAGCCCGAAGACTACAGCCTTAAATCCTTGTTGAATTTTATGAAAAAATTTCCTCTCGAAGAATGCAGATTTACAGAGAGTGCTCATCCAAAAACTGTTCTCTGCCAGTTCCTTGTTAACTCTGTTTTGAATGAGGAAGCGGTTAAACTCGCCAAAAAACTAAATAATATGGGGCTTGCTTTCAAACTAAAATCTTACAGCCCTTACGGATACGAGATGGGCGAAGAGTACAGAATCACGAAAGAGGCTGTTGAAGCTATCCTCAAGTTCAGCTACACGGAGATACCAAGGGATGTGATCGGAGAGTTCCTTGCAGCAACCTATCCTCTCACACACACAGACATCTACCCGATTCTCAATCAGGCAGGACAGCATCTTTTAAATGCCGAGAAAGCAGGTTTTTGCAGGATTAGCGGAACAAAGATTACAATCGGAGAGAAGTTTGTCGAATATGCGAGAGTGAGACTCGCGATGATTATGGAGAGAGTCATAGAAGGTCTTTCTTGACCTCCTCCGCCACCTCAAGGCCGGCTCTTATACTCCCGTTCATGCTCCTCTCAGGATAATTCGGCTTTGATGTCATTCCAGCAATGTAAAATCCATCAGCGACTTTGTAAGGGGTGATCTTCCTCGCATAGCCTTTCTCGTAAATCGGCCCGCTGTATTTTGCTCTGAAAATCCTAATCCATCTCACATCCTTTTCATCCATCCCCAGTTTCCTAAGATCACCCACGAAGAGTTTCGCAATCTCATCATCGCTCATGCTGAAAAGCCACCCTTCGGGCGTTGAGTAGCTTGCAAGGTAGATTAGGTGTATTCCATAGTCTTCGATGGGCATGAAGTTTGTGTGCTCGATTATGGCACCAAAGCTCATTTCATCAGCAATGTTCACCCAATAAATGTCATCAGTCAGACTTCTCTTGGCTCCGACGAGAGCACATATTGAACTTTGATATTTTATCTCAGGAAGCCCAAGCCGCTCCTTTAATTCCCCAAGCTCAGGCAAGGGTGCCGTGAAAACGACTGCATCAAATGATTCTCCATTCACATCCCATTTTTTCGCTCTCTTAATCTTAGCTCTCTCCCTTACAATATCAAGCCCCTCACGCATCTTCTCGATTAGCTGATGAAATCCATGCCTTATATAGCCTATTTCCTCCCCAGCAAATTTTCTGTTACTCCTTATCGCCACCCTTCCAAGCAACCATGCGTAGCTGACCTCCTCGGCATTTTCACCAAACTTTGACCTCAGAAGTGGCATGAAAAACTTCTCAAGCAGATTTTCTCCAAGCTCTTTCCTTATCCCCTCGATAACCCCGACATCATCAAAATCTTCATAGTTCATTCTTCTGCTTTTAATCGTAAATTTTGCAAGCTTTATTTTATCAACCAAGCTCATGTAGGGATATCGAAGTATTTCAAACGGCGTATTTAACGGGTATATTCTACCATCAACTGCAAATCCGGTCTTGGCTATCTTCCAAACTAATTTTGACTTAAGGCCGCAGTTTCTGATTTCATCAATCAGAAAGCGATCATCTCGGAAGCAGTGATGGTAGAATTTTTCGATGCTAAAACCTTCACCCCACGATGCTACCAAACCTCCAACATCATGGGGTTCAAAAACTCTAATCTCGGCAAATTCTGCCAGCTCTCTCGCCGCTTTGAGCCCGCAAAGCCCAGCTCCAACAACTGCAATCTTCATTATCCTGAATTTGTCTGAGAGTTAAAAATTTCATCCTATAACTATTTATACTAAGCAACCTTAGCCTGAGGTATGAGAGATTTAGTAATAGGTATCGTCGTAGGACTTGCAGTCGGTGCTCTAATCGTTTACGGTGTAATGAGTTCGAGCATTCAAAGCCCACCAGAGGTTTGTGAGACCAACACTGTAGATATTAACAAAAGCCTTAATGATGTTACCGACAAACTTAACACACTAATTCATGCCAACTATCCAAGTGTTAATGTGAGAATAACGAATACAGAACCCTACGGTGAGATTTACCTGCTCAACCTTCAGTTTTACGACGAAAACGGTACGATTGCAAATGAACAGATGTTCATGACTGCAGACGGGTCAATGCTGCTGATGAACAACCAGCAGTGCGTTATCCAGCTTACCCAGCAAAACGAGGAAAAACCGGTAGAAAAGGTGAATGTCAGCGCAGATGATGATCCCTACACCGGAGCGGAGAATGCGAAAGTTGTTATCATAGAATTCAGCGACTATACATGCCCTTACTGCGCAAAGTTTGCCAACGTAGTTGAGCCAAAAATACTGTAGAACTACGGTGACAAGGTTAAGTTCGTGTTCAGAGATTTTCCCGTTCATGGAGAGATTGCCTACAAAGGTGCTGAAGCTGCAGATTGCGCAGGAGAGCAGGGCAAATACTGGGAATTCCACCGAATACTGTACGAGAAGCAAAGAGAGTGGATGTCTAACACCTCTATGCTCTACACCTACGCGAAACAGCTCGGTCTGAACGTTACAGCTTTCAAGGCATGCCTCGATTCCGGCAAATACAAGACGGAGGTTGACAAAGACTTGCAGGATGGTATTAGTTACGGTGTCAAAGGAACACCGACGTTCTTCATCAATGGCAAAAAGATTGTAGGGTATATGCCTTACGAAGAGTTTGCGAAGCTGATTGATAAGGAACTCAACAAGCAATAGTAAACTCTGTTCAGAGAAAAACAGGATTAACTTTATTTATTAAAATAGCCTCCAATTTTTATGAACCTCAGAGATGTTATTAGGAGAGTAGAACCTATCCAAATCAATGTTGAACTGAAGCATGATGAAGTAACAGATTATTTGAAAAGTAAGAACCTATCGGACAAACCCGTAATACTGAATGTTGAAGGTAAGAGGGTTGCGAAGAACTTTGTATCATCCCGTCAGGTTCTTGCCAAATATCTAAGCGTTGATGCTTATAGCATAGCCAGAGAGTTGGCTGAGATAGAAAAGAGAGATGTAAAGCTGGAAATAAGTGATTTCTCCGAGCTTGATGTTAAAAAAAGAGAAGCAAATCTTTACGATCTCCCGACTCTGAAATACTACCCGCAGGACGGTGGAAGATACATCACAGCAGGTGTTGTGATTGCAAAGAGAGGGCAATACAATGCCAGCATTCACCGCATGATGGTTCTTGACGAGACATCGGTTGCTATCCGGCTTGTTCCTCCAAGGCATGCATACCTGATGTGGAAGGAGGCTGTTGAGAGTGGAGAAGAGCTTGAGGTCGCTGTTGCCATCGGAGTTCATCCACTTTTCCTTTTTGCCTCAGCCACACGAGTTCCCGCAGGCGAGGAATTCAATTACGCTTCAAAACTCATGAAGGGGTTGAAACTTTACAGGAGAGGAGACCTGCTAGTTCCAGATTCAGAAATCATCCTCTTTGGAAGAATTACGGCTGAAAGGGTTAAGGAGGGTCCCTTTGTTGACATTACCGGAACCTACGACAAAATAAGGGATGAACCAAAGCTGGTTTTTGATGAAATGTACGTTAAGGACGATTTCATTTACTACTCCATTACTCCCGGCGGGAAGGAGCACCAGATGCTCATGGGTGTGCCATACGAGCCGGTAATTTACAAATTCGTCTCAAACGTTTGCAAGGTTAAGAACGTCATAACCACACCCGGAAGCTGCCACTATTTCCACTGCATAGTCCAGATTGAGAAAAAATCGGAGGGAGATGCTAAAAATGCAATCCTTGCAGCTCTTGCAGCGAATCCGAGCATGAAAGGGGTTGTGGTGGTTGATTCAGACATTGATGTCCTTGACTACAAAGATGTCGAATTTGCCGTGGCCACAAGATTTCAGCCAGATAAGGATTTTGTCGTCGTTAGGGGGGTGAGAGGTAGCAGTCTTGACCCATCAGCAGAAAACACAACATCTAAATGGGGCATTGACGCCACTATACCACTTGGAAAAGAGGAAAAGTTCAGAAGGATTAATAAGAGTTAAAAACCAACTGAGAGAGGTTAGGCAAATGGAGATAGAGAGAGACCTCGAAATGCTGGATGATGGAAAGTTCAAATACACACAGAGAACTGATGGAGAGGTTAGGGAACTCATATATGATTACAAGTGGTGTAACGGCTGTGGAATTTGTGTTTATGCCTGTCCCGTCAACGCGATAGAGCTTGGACCAGTGCATGATATTGCAGTCGGATTAGACATGCCTCCCGTGATAATTGATCACCTGAAATGCGCATACTGCGGAATCTGCTACTCCTTCTGCCCATTTACAGCATTTGAGTTTTACATAAATGGAGAGAAAGTGGATAGATCTACTCTGACTCTCTCACCCGTCATGTACACATACAAGTACGAAACCTGCAGAGAATGTACTCTGTGCTATAAAGCCTGCCCGACCAATGCAATAACGCGAGAGGTTTTCATAACCCGTCAGGATATTGAGGAAAAAAATGAGGGGATAGAAGGAAAGGTCGAGATAGACAGAGATAAGTGCAATCTCTGTGGGATATGTGCTGAATTCTGCGAAGTTTTCAAGATGGTCGAGAAAGAGCCCACTCCTGAAGATGTGATGCCATACACGGATATACTGATTGATGAAGAAGCATGTGATTACTGCAAGCTATGCGAAGAGATTTGCCCTGAGGAAGCTATTAAGGTCGAGGGTAAGAGAATTTCATTCCAGCTTCCAGAGAAAATCGCTGAAATAAAAATAGATCAGGATCTGTGTTCTCACTGCGCTTACTGTGAGGAGGTTTGTCCTTACGATGCCGCAAAGACCATAAAACCGATGGAAGGTAAACTTGAGCTATTTGAGGCGAGAATGGCAAGGTGTGATCCCGTAGGCTGTGCCGCATGCATTCTGATCTGCAAGCACAACAAGGTGTGGTATGTTTCCAAAGATAAGGGAAGGGTTCATTTCAACGAAAAGTTCTGCGTTTACTGCGGAGCATGCGAGAATGCCTGCCCTTATGATCTGATTAAGGTTGAGAGACACAGCTATTTCACCAAGGAAGTTGCAACCGATGCTCCGTGGAGGGAGGCATGGGAAGATGCTGTGACCAGAATTATTGAAAAAAGGAGAGTCGAAGAACCCTTTAAGTTCTTTGTAGAAGAAGCAGAGATGGAGATTGAAGAGGAGTGGGGGATACCAGAGCCCCCGGATAAAGAAAAACTTGCGATTATAGAAGAGAAAATTTCAAGAATAGAGGAGATTTTAAAAAAGGCGAGATACAGGAGGGCTCTTGAGAGTGGAGATGTTGATGTGTTCACGAGAGGTGTTAAGCGTGCATTTGGAGAGGATAAAGGGAAAGAAAAGCAGGAAACTTGAAGGGAAGAAAATTGTTCTCGGTATTACTGGCAGCATAGCTGCTGTGGAGAGTGTCAAACTTGCAAGAGAGCTTGTTAGAAGAGGTGCAGATGTCGTTGCTGTGATGAGTAAGGCTGCAAGAAAGATAATACACCCCTATGCCCTAGAATTTGCGACTGGCAGTAGAACGATAACTGAAATTACTGGCAGAATTGAGCATGTTAACCACATGGGTATTGATGGTGACGCTGATCTGTACTTAATCGCCCCAGCTACTGCAAATACGATCTCAAAGATCGCTCAGGGGATAGACGATACGCCCGTAACAACTTTCGCAACAACAGCCCTTGGCTCCGGAAAACCGATCATAATAGTGCCTGCAATGCACGAGACGATGATGAAGAACAAGGCTGTGCTGGAGAATATCCAGAAGCTTGTAAATATGGGTGTCGAATTCGTTCAGCCGAAAATCGAGGAGGGAAAAGCGAAGTTTCCTGATCTAGAGACGATTTGCCTCCATGTAGAAAGGGAGCTTTACCCGAAGGAGCTTAAGGGAAAGAGAGTTATCGTTACCTCAGGACCGACATACGAGCAGATTGATCCAATCAGGTTCATAAGCAACAAAAGCTCTGGAAAAATGGGGAGAGAGATAGCGCTTGAAATGTGGAGGAGGGGGGCAGAGGTTACATTGATTACATCAAAGCCAACCGGTCTGAAGCTTTCGATGTTCAGGGAGATCAGGGTGTGGTCAGTGGAAGATATGCTAAAGGCTGTTCTTTATGAGGTCGAGAAGGGATGTGATCTCTTTGTTTCGTCCGCTGCTGCTTCGGATTTTGTTGCTGATATGGAAGCAAAGAAAATAAAGACTGCCCCCTCTATTGAGCTGAAACTTAAAGGGGCGCCCAAGATAATAAAGGAAGTGAGAAAGATTTACAGCGGACAGATAATAGGGTTCAAAGCGGAGACCGGAGTAAACGATGAGGAGTTGCTGAAAATTGCTGGAGAGAAAATGGAGGTCGACAAGCTAACGATGGTTGTTGCCAATGACGTCTTGGAGAGGGGAATGGGAACTGAGGATACGAGGGTTCTCATACTGACACCGAAAAGGCATGAGTGGGTTGAAGGGCTCAAGCCGGATGTTGCCGAGAAAATTGTTAAGGCCTATATTGAAGACTGCCTATGATATTTGCTCCTGCAAGTATCACGTGCATTTTTTCCCCCCAAATTTTCGACGATCCAAAAAATTCTGGCAGTATTGGAGTTGGATTTACTATCAATCTCGGTGTTGAAGCCAGAAAAGGCAATAGGATAACGATAAATGGAGAAGACTGGAGCTTTTCCACCCTCGATTATGTGGTCGAGAGTGTGGAGCTTGATGGGGTTGAGATCAAAGCAGATCTGCCCTTCGGCTGTGGTTTTGGAATGAGCGGGGCAGCAGCACTGACAGTGGCAATGCTCGGAGATCTACCATACATCAAAGCCGCCGATCTGGCACATGAGGCGGAGGTCGTGAATTTAACGGGACTCGGAGATGTAGTGACCCAGACTTTTGGTGGAATTGTTGTGAGAAAAAACGCAGCGTGTCCATCATTAGCTTCAGTTGAGAGATTTTGCTGGGATAAGACTCTTGACTTTCTAATCTTAGGCGAAATTTCGACAAAGGACGTGATTTCCGATGATCTGAAGAGGAAAAGGATAGGAGATGCTGGAAAGAAATGGACGAAGGAGTTCCTGAAAAAACCAACATTTGAGAACCTCTTTTTCTGCTCCAATAAATTCGCAGAGGAAACGGGACTTGCTGAGTTGGTTGGAGATGTTGTGGAGGCTGTTGAGAGTTCCGGTGGTATGGCGGGAATGGTGATGCTCGGAAAGGCCGTATTTGCCTGGAACGGATTTGATGCTCTGAAGGAGTTCGGAGAGCCCTTCAGAGCAAAAATTGATTCATGCGGAGTGAGGAGGGCTGAAGATGAAGGATAAAATTAAGGTCGCTGCAATTCAGTGTAGAATCGGTGATTTAAGCAGCGCTCAGAGAACGGCGGTTAAAGCCGCTGAAAATGGATGTGAACTGATTCTTTTTCCAGAATACTTTTCCTACTCCCACCTTGTCCCAGAAATCCTTGATGAAACTCTAAGGTTTTTGAAGGATGTGAGCTCTGAATACAGCATAGCTGTTTCTGGAAATGCGATCGTTGAAAAAAGTGGTTACAGGAACAGATCGTATATCTTCGACAAGGGGGAGCTTGTTGGCTGGCAGGACAAGGTTCACCCAACGAGAGTGGAGAGACAGCTTGGGGTAATGTGCGGAGAAAAGCTTGAGATTTTTGAAGTCAGAGGTGTCAGAGTGAGTATTCTCGTGTGTGCTGATATTCTCTACCCTGAGCTCTGCAGAGTTGCTGCACTTAAAGGCGCTGAAATCGTTCTCAATCCCGTTGTTTCCTTCAAGCGTTCGGAACTTCCCGGGACAGAATACAGGTACTGCCTTTACTTTACCCGCTCATTCGACAACGCATATGCCATCGTGAAGGCAGGAGGGTTCGGAAGAACGTTTACGGGCAGTGAGGCCGTGGGCAGAAGCCTTATTGCAACATTTGACGGGATTCTTGCTAAAAGTAGAGAAGAGGAGAGAGAGGAGGCTGTGATGGCAGAGATCGACCTGAAAAGAATAAGAGAATACAAAGAAATAAACTATTCACTGACGGACAGGAATGTTAAAGCCTACAGAGACTTGCTGAACACCGATTTTGACTGCTGAACCCGAAAATTTTTTATCATTAACATTGCAGGTATAGATATGCATAATCCTGAAGACTTTGCAGGAATGAACATCGAAAGTTACGAAGCCTATGAGCTGCCTTCCAAGTACTTGAGACTATTAAGACCTGTAGCTTGGCTCTGCTTCCTTCTCCCATATGCAGTAGGCTTTGGATTTGGTGTGACATCTCAAACCAATTACCATCACGCAATTCTCGGCCTCATCTCCTTTACATTCTGGATGAGCTTCAGTTTCACGATAAACGCTCTCTACGATAGAGATGTGGACAGGCTGCACGATGGTAGGGTGAAGGATCTCAACTTATCCATGCAGCCCCTTGTAACGGGTGAAATTTCCGTTAAAGAAGCGAAGATTCTGTGTGCTGTGTTCTTTGCCCTTTCAGTGATATCTGCATCTTTCATAAATACAAAGTTCTTCCTCGCGATGCTTGGAGCCAACATCATCGGATACGTTTACTCTGCTCCGCCAAGATTTAAAGCTAAGCCTGTTGCAGATGTTATCTGTAACGCTCTCGCTGCTGTGCTGGTTTTCTACGCTGGACTGAGCATAGGAAATGCAGAGATGCCATTTGCGGTTTACATTGCTGCATTCTTCCTTGCAGCAACCTTCTACATCCCGACTGCAGTCTCAGACTATGAGTTCGACAAGAGAGCAGGGTTGAAGAATACTCCCGTTTACTTCGGCCCTAGAAGGACATTGAAATCTCTCTATCCCTTAGCGGCGATCACAATTCTGCTATGGGGATACGTTTTTCTCATTGCCCAGAGACTTGAGGCCAAGGTTATCTCACCGCTGATTATACTCTACACATTCGCATATACGGTTGTCATAAATTCAAGATGGGATGGAAAAAGGCTCAACGTAACTCCACATCTGATTCTTACACCCTTCGGGATAATATCGGCTCTGTTTATAGCATACGGATTTGCGGTTATAATCAAAGGCATGATGTGATTTTGACATATTGAACAAAAACAGCAAAAGAATTTAATCTGTAAGATTTACCTAACCTCATGGCGTTAAATCCAATGGATATTTACAAATTGCTTCCGAAAACGAATTGCAAGAAATGCGGTGAAGCTACTTGCATGAGCTTCGCTTTTAAATTACTGAACCGCGAAAAGAGGCTTGAGGACTGTAAGCCACTCTATGAAGATAAAAAGTACGAAAGGCAAAGAAAAAAGCTTGAAGAAATGTTAAAACCTCTTGAAGAAGCTACCGAGACTGGCTTAATTGTAAACGAGGATCTGTGCGTTGGTTGTGGAAACTGTGTTGTTGTGTGCCCAGTTCATGTTGAGAAGGATCCGAAAGGTGCTGCTGTTGGCAACGGCCCGACAATTGACGATCCCATTCTGAGGGTTGAAGATGGAGTTGTGAAGGTTATCAACATGCAGGCCTGCAGAAGATACGGTAAAAACAGGGTTCTGTGTGTTGTTTGCAGGGAAAACTGCCCAACTGATGCAATAAGATTTCTGGAGGGATGATTATGATCTGCCCGGGATGTTCGTGTTTGTGTGATGACATTACGATTAAGGATGGCAAGATTTTCAATGCCTGCAGGAGGGGAGAGGAAATTTTTGGCAGATACAAGGAGAACAGGGCAAGGGCGATGGTTGATGGCAAGGAAGTAGATGTGGATGCTGCTATTGGGAAGGCTGTAGAGATTCTAAAGGAAGCAAAGAATCCTGCGATTTACGGCCTTGACACAACCGTTGTTGAAGCCCAGAAGCTTGCAGTCGAGCTTGCAGAGAAGTTGAATGCATATATAGATGATAACTCCTCCTTCTGCCTCGGGGAGCTTGTTGAAGCAGTGCTTAAAAAGGAGATGCCAACAGCGACTCTCGATGATGTTCGCGACAATGCTTACGTGATAATTTACTGGGGTTCCAATCCATTCCACAGCCTGCCACGACACATGTCAAGATACAGCTACTACCCGAGAGGGGCGAAAAGACCGAGGGGTTACGATGAAGATCGCTATCTTGTTGTGGTTGATGTAAGAAAGAGCGAGACTGCTGTTCTGGCAAAGAAGAACGCCAAGTTCATTCAGGTTGATGATGATGCAGAGCTTGTTGACTCATTCTTCAAGGCGATGGATGGCAAGGCAGCAAAGTATGCACAGGATGTTGGGATTATACTGAACGAGATGAAGAAAGCCGACTTCAATGTTATATTCGGCGGTCTTGGGCTGAAGTACGGGCTCAAGGATTTGAAGATGTTCGTTGAGCTTGTTAAAAAGCTCAACGAGGTGGCCCCTGTTTATTTCATTCCCGCTGGATTTCATGCGAATATGAGGGGTTTCAACGAAACTCTCTTCGAGAAAACGGGCTATGTCAACAAATACAGCTTCAGAGATGGAAGTAGTGACGACAGCTTCGCCTTCACAGAGCTTTTGATGAACGAGAAGATTGATGCAGCCCTTATTGTCGGGACTGACCCGATTTACTCTCTGCCCCATGATGTCTCGGCCAAGCTTGGGAAGATTAAGACGATCGTTGTAGATCCAAGAATGAGCTTCACCGCAAGAGTGGCTGACGTTGTCATACCCTCAGCCATATCAGGAATAGAGATGAGTGGAACAATGGTGAGGAGTGACGGAGTCAGAATTAAGCTTGAGGCGATAGAAGAGAGGGAAGTTAATGACATTCATATACTCAAAAAAATTATGGAGGGATTGTGATGATGCGTTTCTCCAAATTCCTGAAAGTTGAAGCGGACATAGTGGTTGCGAGATACTCACTCCTGATGGTCGAAACAAAGTCGAGCGTCGAGCCGGTGATTTTTCTACATCCTGAGTTTGCTAAAAAGAGCGGTGTAAAGGAAGGAGATGTTGTTGAGGTTGAAGCGAATGGCAGGACTGTGAAGCTAAAGGCCAAGCTTTCTGAAAATGCACCTGAGAATGGGGGCATAATTCCGAACGGCATATTTGCAAGCTACCTGACAAACTTTGAAGGGTTTAAGAGATTTAAAGCAAACATTGAGGTTGCTGAGGGAGAGCCGACGGATGTCGAGGAGATAATAAAAAGTTTTAAATCTTAAAAATTTCGTTTCTCCAAAAATTTTTTAATGGGCGCAATCGTAAAGATAGTTTATGGTAGATGAAAAAGTTAAGATCCCAATTTCAAAGCCGATAATCGGCGACGAAGAAATTAGAAGGGTTGTTGAAGTTTTGAAATCGGGAATGGTTGCTCATGGAGATGTTGTAAACAAATTTGAGGAAGAATTCTCCAACTATATTGGTACAAGCAATGGTGTTGCCGTTAGCAATGGCACTGTTGCATTGGATGTTGCTTTAAAAGCTTTGGATATTGGTGAGGGTGACGAAGTGATAACCACACCCTTCAGTTTCATTGCTACTGCAAATGCCATCTTGTTTCAAAGAGCAAAACCAGTTTTTGCTGATATTGAGGATAAAACATACAATTTAAATCCCGAAAGTATTCTTGAGAAAATAACACCAAAAACGAAAGCTGTACTTGGTGTCCATATTTTTGGGCATCCGTTTGACGTTAAGACAATTCATGAGATTTGCCAAGATCATGGCCTGATTTTGTTGGAGGATTCAGCTCAGGCCCATGGAGCTGAATTCGCTGGTAGAAAAGCTGGTAGTTTTGGAGTGGGTTGCTTTTCTTTCTACGCAACGAAAAACATAACAACCAGCGAAGGTGGAATGATAACCACCTCGGATAGAGAAGTTGCCGAAAAATGCAGGCTTTTGAGGAATCACGGAGAGGTTGCGAAGTATCAGCATGCTATTCTCGGATACAATTTTCGAATGACTAATATTCAGGCAGCAATTGGCCTATCGCAGCTTGAAAAGCTGGATAAATTCAATAATATGCGAAGGAGAAACGCAGAGTTTTTTAACCGTCACATAAACGTAGAAGGGCTCGTTAAACCGGTGGAGATTAGAAAGGCAAAGCATGTTTATCACCAGTACGTGGTTCGAGTTGAAGATGAGTTTCCAATGAGTAGGGAACAGTTTGAGAGGTACTTGAAGAGCAATGGAATTGGGTGTGCAGTCCATTATCCTACGCCGATTTACCAACAGCCAGTTTACGTTAAACTCGGTTTTGGGAATTCGAAATGTCCTGTAGCTGAAGACGTTTCGTCGAAAGTTCTGAGCTTGCCCGTTCACCCAGAACTTACCGGTGAGCAGTTAGAATATATTGTACAAACTGTCAACTCGGCCACCTGAGGTGTTTTGCATGGTTTTGGTTTCAGTAGTTGGATTGGGAAAGGCAGGGTTACCGCTTGCTGCTGTAATAGCCGATAGCGGACTTAAAGTAGTCGGAGTGGATGTAGACGAAAAGCGTTGCGAAATGATAAACCGCGGGGTAAACCCGATTCCTGAAGAGATGGGGCTGGATGAGTTGATAAAGAAACATGGGGGTAAAAATCTGATTGCAACAAGCAGATACACCGATGCAAAACACTGTAATCTCTTTATTGTCATTGTACCGCTCTTCATTGATGCCGCTCACAATCCAGATTTTTCAATAATGGAATCAACTTTCAGATCAATTGGAAAGGTTTTGAAGAGAGGAGATGTTGTGGTGCTCGAAACGACAGTTCCACCTCTCACAACTGAAAATCTTGTCAGAAATTGGTTGGAAGAAGAAAGCGGTTTAAAGCTTGGAGAATTTTACCTTGCATACTCTCCTGAGCGAATAATGACTGGATACAGTATATCCAGATTGAGAGAGTTTCCGAAGATCATAGGCGGGGTGGACAAGGAGAGTGGAGAAATTGCATACAAACTATACAAAAAATTCATTCCCAATCTGCATCTTGTTCCAGATGCAAGGACTGCAGAGTTTATAAAAATAATCGAGGGATGCTACAGGGACGTGAATGTAGCTCTGGCAAATGAGCTTTTCAAAATTGCCGAAGAAATAAGCGTTGATTTTTACGAAGCGAGAAACTACGCCAATCACGAGTACTGCCATATCCATCTTCCATCAACAGGCGTTGGAGGACACTGTATCCCGGTATATCCTTGGTTTCTGATTAAAGAAATGGAGTGCAGGGGAAAATATGGAAATGCAAGGTTGCTGAGAACTGCAAGAGAGATTAACGACGAAATGGTGTACTACTGGGCCGAGAAAATAGTTCTGGAGTGTATGAAAATTGAAAAACCCTTAGCAGATATTAAGATATGTGTGACAGGACTTACCTTCAGAGAAGGGGTCAAAGAACTTTATCACAGCAGAGGCCTTGCTCTTGTTAAATATCTGTCAGAGAAGGGTTTGAATGCTGGAGCATACGATGAGATGCTCAGTGATGAAGAGCTGAAAGAGCTTGGAGTGCTGCCCATGAAGCCTGATGAGGCAGATATCGTGTTTGATAGTTTTGAACTGAATGTCGGATTGACAGACTAATTGGGCGAGTGAGGGGATTTAATGGGCGCTCCGATATTAGCCTTGCTGATGTCCTCCCTCCTGCTTTCCATCTTTATTGTTTCAATTCAGATAAGAAAATTCAGAAAGATAGGTTTGGTCGTTCCTGACTACTACAAACCTGATCTGAGGAAAATACCAACAAGCGGGGGTATCTCGGTACTCCTCGCTCTGTTTATCCTATATTCTGCCGTCGCCATTCTTGAAGCTCTTGGATACCAACAACTTTTTCCACCGATAACCCGGCTGGACTGGAAAGCTCTGATTGTAATCTGTTTCTTTGGTTTTTTTGGGTTGCTTGACGACTTTACGGACGTAGGGCGGATAACAAAGGTATTTCTGCCATTCACTTTTTCACTTCCATTGGCTATAGAGTTGCATCCGAACGTTGTTTTCCTGCCGTTCATCGGATTGGTTGATTTTGGTGTTCTATATTGGTTAGCCATAGTGCCAGTCTATGTAATGGTAACTTCAAATCTCGTCAACATGCATTCTGGTTTCAACGGAATGGCCGTAGGGCTTTCAGCGATTGTAATCGGCTTTTTGCTTGCAAAGTCCATTATTTCGGGTCGGGATACAATTTTTATGCTAACCTGCATGCTGGGTGTCCTTTTAGGTTTTCTGTGGTACAACAGATATCCGTCAAGGATATTCGAGGGGAACGTCGGTGCTCTCTCCATGGGTGCTGCCATTGGTACAGGCATTGTCGCGAATGGATTTCTTGTTTCAGGGTTTGTCATGCTCATTCCGCATGTGGCTAATTTTTTGATGTATGTCTACTGGAGAATAATGCGAAAGCTGCATCCTCAGGATGAGCGATGGAGGGCTGAGAAGTTTGGAAAAGTAAGAGAAGATGGAACTCTTGAAGTGCCGAACCCCTTAACACTCAAGTGGTTGCTTCCGTATCACTTCAAAATGACCGAAAAGCAAGTGGTTCTAACGATGTACCTACTCACACTAGTATTTTGTATTCTAGGATTCTTTATTGATTTTTAAATTTCCTCATCTGCGGTAGGTTTTTATATTATCTTTCCTGTAGTAATTCATGGCCAAGAAATACTTGTTTGTAGCTGCTTCTTTCCTGTACGCAGCATTGATATTCTATCTTTCATCTATTCCATCACTGGCCAACCCGCTCAACACACCTTTCTTTCTGTATCTACATCAAAAAATGATTGAACTTGGGTTAGAGTTTCTCGGCATTCCTTTCTATCTTGCATACAGGTATCCAGATAAGTTTGCCCACATGATGCTGTATCTGGGGTTTGGTCTGATCCTAAATCTGGCAATGAGATCCATGGCAGTGAGACGCCCTGAAATTCTTTCTATCCTTTTAGGGTCGGTTTATGGGGTAACTGACGAATACCACCAGAGTTTTGTACCATACAGATCGGCAAGCGTAACAGATTTGACGGCTGACATTACAGGTTTAGTAATGTCTCAGATCGTGCTATTGCTGATAGTTAGGTTGAGACGAAGGTGATAAAATGATGGGCGAAATTGTTCAGTTCTTTAGAGTCGCATTTGGATTAATTTTTTTATTCTTTGTACCTGGGTTTGCTTTCAGTCTTGTCCTCTTTCCAAAGAAGGGAGATTTAAGTTTAACATTGAGAATTGGTCTGTCGGGTGCTTTGAGCGTGGTGATCGATGTGCTGACCACACTTTTCATTGATTTGGCTCTGCATATGCCAACAACCGGGTTCAACATCTTCGCTTCACTGCTAACTTTTACGTTATTCTGTTTGGCGCTTTGGAGATTGGAGATCTTCGTGTTTTCAAGATATTCTGGAAAATTCACCAAAAAAGCAGATGAAAATTAGGTCAAGATCAATATGGTGTCTCTTTGAGCCAAAAGTGTGCCTCGTAGATAGTTCCGTCAACTTCAGCAGTTATTTTTACTTTTACAGGAAAAGTTATGTTTTTAGGAACGACAATCCTCTCCTCTTCTTCAAAAGTCTCGCCCTTTTTTACTTTAATCTCCTTGGACTTTACCATCAAGTTTCCCAAGAAGATGCTCACCTTGTAAACTCTGTCTCCAGTTTCATAATTTTTTATACCATACTTGAACGAAATTTCTTTGGGTAATTCTGACGCGTTTATATAGTTGGAGTAAGTACCGGGATATATGTAAAGTGCAGAATACGATTCTTGGGATGTCAACCAAACTAAGTAAATGGCAACAATAGCACCTGCAACCATGGCAATTATTGCAGCCTTAAAAATGATATCCTCAAGTTCATCCTGTTTCATAATTTGATTACACATCTTAAAGTTATAAATTATCTTGTTTTTTAGCTGCTCTGACAAAAGTTAAAAAAATAAAAATAGAAATATTAAGCTTTCTTTCTAATCAGCACTATTGCTCCCAGCAGTCCAAGGACTCCTACTGCCAGTGGTGGAAACTCAGGCACAGATGTCTCGGCTGTCCATACTTTTTCTACAGTCTGTGAACAGACTTCCTGTCCTGCTTCATTGGTGAAGCAGGCTTGTATCACATCCGTACCAGTTCCACCGTCACCTATATACGTGAAGGTGGCCTCGCCACTTGCATCGGTGGTATCCACACCAGTCTCACCGGCGTTCGGACCCGAAAGGACTTCGAAATCAACATCCACACCCTGAACCGGGTTGCCCAACTGGTCGGTTATTTTAGCCGTAACGGTATGGCTTTCGCCAACAAGGTTTGTATCAGTTGCAGGAGAAAGTGTTATTCCAACAACCGTAACTCCGCAAGGTAGATTCGACGGATTGAAGGGTTGTTCCAGCTCCTGAATCCAGATTTCAAGTAGTACAGAATTTGGCATGTAGTCCATATCCAGTCCGTTGTATATTATCAGCCCGGTATCCGTTCCGGCAGGATATTTGGCGTAGGTGTGAACCGGTCCCGTAACCTGATTTATGTTGGTTCCCGACATGTCAATGCACCAGTTATGGGTCAAAAGTTACCATTACATTCATATCTCCAACCGCATCAGTCCAAAATCCAAGGTAAGCTGCATCAATGAAGTAAGAGCTTACGGGATCGCTGCTGGATAGCGTGTTCTCTTCAACTATGGTCAGAGTGCCCGAAGCGCCCATTGCACCGGGGTTATTTGTGCTGAACGGGAACGGAAGCCAGCTGTAATCAGGTCCCGGATAGCATTCACTATCATAGATAATCAGCTTCTTCCCCGCTGCCACGGCGTCAACTATCGCTTGCTTCTGCGCATCTGTCAGCGTGTCAGAGCTGCAGGCCATTGCGTAGCTTGCCATGTTGAGGACAATTGTGTCAAAAGGCGTCAGATTTGCCGCACTAACGTCACCTGGGGGCATGGGGGTGAAGGATATGGCATTAAGCCTCGGTTCTCCACCGACAGGCAAGTAGCCTCCCCACGACCACCCCATAACGTTTGCATCAGATATGCCTGTACCTAAAGTACTCCCACCAATTATTACAACATTCTGGGATGTTGCTGCACTCGCTGCCCCAATCGAAAGCAACAGTGCTACTATTGCTGCTAATGCTTTTTTCATGCTTTCACCAAGTTTCGAATTGCAATTGATAGTAGTTCCAGATACTATATAAACTTTTTCTATACTAAAAACTAAATAATAATTGTCATAATAACCATATTTAAGTATTTGTTATTAAAATTAATCTATTAATAAATTGGAGCAAAATATATTTGACTATGTTTCGATTATTAATTGAACAAGTAACTATAAATACTAACAAAAACTAAACTTTTGTTAGGATAGAATGGAGTGGAGTAGTGTTCTGAAAATGATGAAGACTGTTGAACCAAGAACTGAGAATTTGGATCTGGTAATTGACTGTGCAAGAAAATTCCATAGACGTGCCAGAATTGAATTCCCCGATACTACAGAGGAGTTCGTGGTTGAATCGGGCCACCAACCAAACTTCCTTCCACATGCCGGGACGTTCAAAAAGGCGTTTCTCCTAGATTTTTTGAAGTCTCGTGGAGAATTTACCCCGCTTTTCGGCATCTACGATTACAATATGGCAACCGCAAAATGGCTATATCAAAATCGAATTCCAGACGTCAACAAAAATGGATTCAAAAAGATTGGCTTCAAACTTTCAAAAAAAGAGGTTTGGAAAAGGTTCGATCAGGTTGAAAAGCCTTCAGAGAAAGAATGGGAAAGAGAAGTTGAAAAGATAAAAAACCACTATGGTACCAAAAACGCAGATGTGGTTGCAGATGAGATGTGGAAAAGCTACGAACTCGGAGATAGCTTTGCTGACGTGAATGCAATTCTTTTCGCGAGGCTCTGCCAGCATCTGGAAATTGAAATTTTATTTTTCAAGTACACCGACATTCAGAAAAGATGCGTTTTCATCGAAGAGTGGGTGGAGATATCCAGAGATATTGAGAAATTTAACCAGCTTTACAATTCGGTAGTTTCCAGAAAAGGACTTGAAGGAATTGGACTCAATGATGCTAACCTTGCCCCTTTCTGGTATCTCTGCGACTGCGGGGGAAACGTTCCCATCTACCAAAGAGGTACATTTCTCGGCAGATGCCCTTTGTGCGGTAGCAATCATGAATTTGAAAATATCGAAGATGTTTTTGATCGTCTTTCACCGAGAGCGGTTTTTAGAAACCTTGTTTTCGCAAAAGGTCTGGGAACTTCGGCCTTCGTCTCCGGGAGTGGTGGTGGCTTGAAATATGGCGTTATTTCCAATGAGATGTACTCTGAGTTTGAAATAAAGAGGCCACTCGTTTTGTACTGGAAAAGCAGGGATTTTTACCTGTCTCCAGTTCATAAAAAGATAGTTTCAGAAATTTCAAAGTTATTTGGGCAGGACATTTTCGGAATTGACGTTATGGAAAAGAGAAATGAGTGGGCTGAAAAAATGGATGGAAGGACAAAAGGGTACTACAAATACTCGGACACCTTGCTCCAGATTGCCAGAAATGCGTTTTTACTGAACCCATCCATCGTTGACCTTTTAGGAAGTGTAGATTTCTCCGAGATAGCAGAGAGGTGGCGAAAATCGCTGGAGAATGCTGAAATTCGTGAAGATGAGTTTTATGCGGTTGCATCGGATGTGGATTTTGGATATTCAGGACATTACAGAAGGATAATGAAGCTGGCCGAGGAGAGCAGGGTTGCCGACCCTGCAGGTTTGCTGAGGTGATGTACGTGAAAAGAATTTTGATTTTAAGCCCCCACACTGATGACGGAGAGCTTGGTTGCGGAGGCAGTATCGCAAGACTGGTTGAGGAGGGTTTTGAAGTTTTCTATGTTGCCCTATCTGCGTGCGAAAAGTCTGTTCCCGATGGTTATCCGCCAGACATACTGAAGAGAGAGGTTAAAAAAGCAACGGAGGTTCTTGGAATTGACGAATCAAACCTTCTTCTGTACGACTTTGAGGTTAGGGAGTTTCCCCGTTTAAGACAGAAGATTCTTGACACACTGATTGAAATCAGAGAGGATGTTAAGCCTGATTGGGTCTTCACGCCCTCCTCTTTTGACACGCATCAGGATCACAGGGTAACAAGAGAGGAGACACTGAGGGCATTCAAGAAGTTTACAATCCTCGGTTACGAGCAGCCATGGAACAACATCACTTTCAACACAACCTGCTTTATCCGACTTGAGGAGAGACATGTAAATAAAAAAATAGAGTCGCTAAAATGTTACGAATCCCAGAAGGACAAAGCCTATCTTGGGGAAGAGTTCATCAGAAGTCTGGCAAGAACGAGGGGGGTGCAGATTAACTCTGAATACGCTGAGGCTTTTGAAGTCATAAGGTGGATAATCTGATGACCGAAAATAGATCTGGTCTGATACTGGTAATTTCCGCTCTGTTTCTGGTGGCTGCGTTTATTGAGCTAAGCTACGGCTCCTTTTACCTTGGTATCCTTTTCCTTGCGCTTTTTATACTGATGTTATTACTAACCAAAAAAACGACCTCCGAGCAAGAGTTTAAACCCTCTCACCTCCGGCTGGTATTCGGCCTAATCCTAATCTTCACCGTAACGGTTTACAACATCCACAAAAACTCCGAGTTTCAAACTCTCGACTCCATGGTTTTCTTGCTGGGTCTATCTCTCGTAATCTCCAATTTTCGGAAATTTGCGGTGATCGGCAGGTTTTCAATTTATTTTTCTTCCATTTTTCTCCTCTTCTACATATCACTCTTTCTAATCCCTGAAACTATTGGCTTTGACCTTCCGTATTATTATGGGCATTACTTCGTGACGCTCCCAGTTGTAGCAGTACTGCAAAATCTCGGTTACAACATCACTGTTCCGGAAATGAGGTTTATAGAAGTCTACGGCGTGGAGCAAACGATTTTAAAGATAGATCTAGCCTGCTTCGGATGGTATTCTCTGCTTTTAATTCTCAGCATGGTATTGGCATACTCAGAAACTATCGAAAAGATCGAGAAAAGAAAACTTGTATTGATCCTTATAACTTTAAGTTTTGCATCGTATTTGGCAAACCTTTTGAGGGTCGCCATTCTCGTCCACCTCACATACTTCTACGGGACTAAGACGATGCTCACCGTACATTCGCATTTGGGCTGGATCATATTCGCCCTTTTGCTTCTACCGCTTGTGAAATTCATGATTTTTAAATAATAAAATTCACTAAAAAATTAAACCTCATAACAATTATACTATTATTATTGTTGTGCTAATACTAATAAAAATTATATATTCTGTAAAAAAGTATTTATACCCTAAAGAACATAATACCTTTTGAGGGAAGAGAGATGAAAAACAAAATATCGAGAAAAATATCGCCAGTGCTCTGGTTGATATTAGGAACAATAGCCATTGCGAGCCCAGTATCTGCTTTGGATGTTTCCGTTGACGGCGACATCTCCGACTGGGGATTGTCCCAGCTTTTAACGGATGACTGGAGCAACTCAGCTACGTGGGTTCCAACAGTGGATGGAGTGAGTTTCTATGTAGAGGATAATCAGGACCCATACAATACAATGGCCATTAACTACAATGCGTCATACACAGGGGTTCATATTTACGGAAACAGAACGTATCAGACGATATACAGAGAGCCGCTGCTTGTTGGGAACAGAGCCGAACCCTACGGTGGCACAGGTGGAAAGTTTGGTGAAAAATATGATATTGAGGGAATGTACGTAACGGAAAATGACACATACATATTTGTGCTTATAATAACCTCCACTGAAGCCCATATAAGTGATCTGGCTCTTGATTTTGGCAGTGGCGGCGGATATGGCTACGAATACGGTGTGAACTTCCACAGAGCAGGAGATGTTCAGGGCGTTCTTGGTGGAGTCTACATGACCCCCAGCAATGCTGACTGGGTTATTCCAAGTCTTTTCCCACAAAACGCGCCAGATAAGATTAACTTCTCAAATGTTGACCCAAGCAGCTACCTCTGTGTAGCGCAGGTTAGCGAATCGGCGCTGGGAAGGGATGATTTTGGAATGGTCAACTACGTTTTCGAAGTTGCAATTCCAAAGTCCTGTGTTGGCAATCCGGATCTTCCAGATGTCCCATCAAAGGCTCTGAAGAAGTTTTGGATTACTGAGTACTGTGGAAACGATGCAGGACCGAGTATACCGGAGTTTCTGTCGATTTTGATACCTACAGGAATTCTTTTGGGCTCGGTGTATTACTTTACAAGGAAGGAAAGGTAAAACAAAGTAAATTTTTTTATTTTTTATGTTGATAATATGGTGAAGATATTAATTGACGTTGGACATCCGGGGCATGTTCATTTTTACAGGAATTCGATAATCAACTGGCATGATAACGGACATGAAATTCTGGTTGCTGCAAGGGACAAAGACCTAACGATTGATCTTCTAGAGACATTTGGCATTGAATACGTCAAAACCGGCAAGAGCAGGGACGGTATCATTGGAAAGGGGCTTGACATGGTTGCCAAGGATTTTAAACTTTACAACATAGCGAAGAAATTTAAACCGAACGTTCTTACGGGAGTCTTCAGCCCCTACGTGTCTCATGTAGGTTTTTTAATGAATAAGCCTTCAGTACTGTTCAACGATACAGAGCTTGTGAAATTCAGTCGGCTTGTAACACCTTTCGCGTCGGTCATCTGCACGCCAAGCTGTTTCAAGGGAGATCTCGGAAGGAAGAATGTAAGGTATGACGGATATCACGAACTCGCTTATCTGCATCCCGACTATTTTGAACCTGACAAGTCAGTACTGGATGATCTGGGTATCACTGATGAGCGATATATCGTAATAAGGCTGATATCGTGGAGTGCTTATCACGACAGTGGTCTTAAGGGACTGGACCAAAACCGTATTTTGGATGTTATCAGGCTATTCGAAAAATACGGGAGGGTTTTCATAACTTCCGAGCAGAAGCTTAACGGTTCACTGCAAAAATATGCACTGCCAGCATCTCCCGAAAAAATCCATTCTGTTCTTTACTATGCAGACTTGTATTTCGGTGAGGGGGGGACTATGGCTGCTGAGGCAGCGGTGCTTGGAACCCCTGCTATTCACGTGGAATCCACGGAAACTGGTGTTGCTACTGGTGAAACGAGTGGCAATTTTCTTGAGCTCAGAGACAAATATGGTCTGCTCTTCTTTTACGCAGACCAGAAAAAAGCGCTTGAGAAGGCAGTTGAAATACTCGAATCTGATAACGTCAAAAGAGAGTGGCAGAAAAAGAGGAGAAGGCTAATCAGAGATAAAATCGATGTAACTGCCTGGATGACGGATTTCATAGAGAGATATCCAGAAAGTTTTTATGAATTATCATATTAGATAATTAGGAGATGGGAATGTACGCTACTTTATTTAGGAATCTTGTGTTTCCAGTAATAGAAGCTCAGCAGGGGACGGAAATTAGAAAATATTTGAAATGGTTTAACAGAACTCAATGGCTGAAGCCCGAAGAACTGGAAAAGCTCCAAAATAAGAAATTGAGAGCTTTAATCCAGCATGCCTACAGGAATGTGCCCTACTATCATCGGATTTTCAAGAAACTCGAATTGAGGCCAGATGACATCCAGAATAAAGATGATCTCTCGAAATTACCCATTTTGACAAAAGAGGATATAAGAAAGAATCTGGATCAGCTTCGCGCAGTGAATGTACCGAAATCTCGTGTCATCGAGGCCCATTCGAGCGGATCTACGGGTGAGCCTCTGAAATATTACATAGATAAAAAATCGTACAGCAGTGGCTGGGCACAAACATTTCGATGCTGGGGATGGACGGGCTTCAATCTTGGAGATCCGTATGTCAAGATCAGTCTAAATCCGAGAGTTGGGTTTCGAAAAAAGCTTCAGGATGTTTTGCTGAACTGCAAGTACATTTACTTCGCAGACGTCAACGAAAAAACTCTGAAGATGCATCTGGAAACGATGAGGAAGGGCAAAATTATCAGAAGTTACGCATCTGCAATGTACGTAATTTCCAAGCTTATCGAAGAGCAGGGCATGGGTGATCTTCCCAAGCCTCTCGCCATAATGACGACCGGAGACACGCTCTTTCCTCACTACCGAGAGCTGATCGAGTCTGTATTCGGCTGCGAGGTTTTTGATGGATACGGTGGGGAGAGTACTCCTATAGCCTTTGAGTGCGAGGAGCATACAGGCTACCACATCTGTGATGAAAGCATAGCTGTTGAATTCGTAAAGGACGGTCAAGAAGTTTCACCGGGGGAGCTTGGTAGCATAGTCTTCACGAGTCTCGACAATTACGCGATGCCCTTCATAAGATACAAGATAAACGATGTTGGTGTGAAAGCAGACGGTCTGTGCTCTTGCGGAAGAGGACTTTCACTCATGAGTTCCATAGAGGGCAGAAATACAGACTTAGTTGTTACCCCCAGCGGGAAATTTTTGGTTGTGCAGTTCTTCACAACATTGTTCAAGTATCTGGAGGGTGTTGATCAATTTCAGGTTGTTCAAAACAGGGTGGACAGACTGAATATTAAGATAGTCAGGAATGAGAAGTTTAGAGATCGTGACGAAGAGTACATAATTTCGCGCATAAAAAGTCAGGTCGGGAATGAGATGGAGATCAGCATAGAGTTTGTTGATTCAATTCCGCCGACAAAATCTGGGAAGAGGCGCTTCGTAATTTCAAACGTCACTCCATTCTGATCGAGGCGGTAAGGATGATGTTGATGACTGAAAAAGACATTTACACGTTGTACGGGTTGAAGCACTTTGAGGATAAATACAAGTTGTGTTCTCAGGACATTGTTATCCATGTCGCTGAAAAACAGCCTGCCTGCTGGTCTGAAGCTGATATAATCTCTGAAGCTGGAGATTCGGAGATTGAACTTAATTTTAACGTTTTTGGAGCGATTGGGAGAATTCTCTCAGGATGCATGGAGCCTTACTTCAAGGACAGAGAATTGATAAAAGAACTATCGAAGAAGCCGTTCGTTGACCTGTGGGAAAAAATCCTCTTTGACTCGATTTTGTCAATTTCCAGAATTCCTGTAGTAAACTACTCGCTATGGCCATATGGAAAGGAATTTGCGGTTTGTTTAACTCATGATGTTGATGAGATCAGAAAAACCTACCAGTATTTCACATACTCAGCAAGACACCTGAAAAAAAGGAACTTTCGCGGCCTCAGGAATCAGCTTGTTTCACTTTTTAGAAAGCTGAGGGGTAACGAGCCCTTCTGGACTTTTGAGGAAATTATGAAGGTCGAAAGGGAGCTTGGAGTGCGCTCCACCTTCTTTTTCCTGAATGAGGATGCAAAGGTTAACTTGTTTGATGTAAAAACATGGAGGCACTATGGAAGGAGGTTCGACATCAAGGAGCCAAAGGTCGTGGATGTGATCAAAAGACTCAGTTCGGAAGGCTGGGAAGTCGGCCTTCACGGCTCTTTTCATTCGTTCAAAGATCTCAGTAAGCTGAGGAGGGAGAAAGAGGTTCTCGAAGAAGTTCTGTCGGAAAAAGTATGTGGCAATAGGCAGCATAACCTGAACCTGAGCATTCCCGAAACATGGAGGTACCACGAGGAAATTGGTCTCGTTTACGATACAACTCTTGGCTTCAACAACTGCGTTGGGTTCAGGTGGGGAACCAGCTTTCCCTTCCATCCTCTTGATGGAGAATCTGGCAGAGTGCTGGAGCTTCTTGAGATACCTCTTGTGGTTGAGGACATAGCTCTCTTCTCGTACGAGAAACCGTGGCGCGAGTTTCTAAGTGTTGCAGGAGAGGTCGAGAAGTGCAATGGGACTCTGACCGTTTTGTGGCATCACGCTGTGTTCAGTGACATGGATTTTCCGGGATGGGGAGAGATGTACAGAAAGATCGTAGAGCACTGCGCCGAAAGGGATGCATGGGTTGCTACGGGATGCGAGATTGCAAAGTGGTGGAAAAAGCGTGAGAGCTCAAGGATTGAGGTTGAGTACGGGAATGGCGAGATGACAATTTCAGCATATCCAGAAAATATGAGACATTTTCTGGACATCCATATCTCGGAAGAGGTGGAAATTGAGGTCCTTTCGGGTGCGGAGGTTATCAAAGAGAGCGATCGTAAGATCACAATCTCTACTTCTGACAGAAAAGTTCGTGTGGTGTTCAGGGATGGTTGAACTCAGGATAGCCAAGAAGGGGGATGAAGAAATTTGGAATCAGGTTCTTGATGTTTCTCCCCACAGTTCGCCCTTCCATCACTGGAGATGGCTGAAGATCATGGAAAAGCACACGGGTTTCAAACTTTATCCTTTGATTGGATTCGTTGGTGAGAATCCAGCAGGAATTTTTCCTGTTTTCTTCCGCAAAAGATTTGTGAGGTCTGCATTCTCACCACCACCTCACACCGCGATAACGTATCTGGGGCCAGTAATGGTGGGACAGAGCGATTTAAGGCAGTCGAAGAAAGAAAGCATTAATCTGGAATTTCAAAGTTTGGTTGATGATTTCATAACGAGCGATCTGCGTGCGAATTACGTTTACCTTTCACTGCCGCCGGGTATGCAGGATCCGAGACCTTTTCAGTGGCGCAATTACGATGTCAAGCCTGCATACGGATATATCATCGATCTAAATAAAGGTGTCGAGGCCGTTTGGAAAAGTGTTGCTGACAAAAAACTTCGAGAGAACATACGGAGGGCTGCGAAAAGAGGTATTTACGTTGAAGAAGGTGGTAAAGAGGAGCTTGAGGTCGTCTATGATCTTATGGCTGAGAGATATGAGAATCAGAACAAAGCCATGACTGTCTCCAAGGACTATCTGCTGGAAATTTTCGATTCGTTCGATTTGAAGGTATTCGTAGCAAAGCATGGGCAGGATATCTTAACGGGGTCGGTGTGCGTTTGTTTCAAGGACAACTTTTTGAGCTGGATAGGCAGTCCAAAGCCAAGAGTAAAGGTTTCCCCGTCCCCAAATGATCTTTTGATTTGGGAAGAAATGAGATATGCTTGCGAACACGGGTTCAAATACTACGAGATTATGGGTACCGCAGGGAACAAGAGACTTCACAGGTACTATTCCAAATTCAATCCAGAGCTGCTGGTGCGGTTTTCTGCAAAGAAAGCTTCCTTTATACCCCGGATGCTTGAAAAAGTGTATTCGAAACTTAAAAGGTGAAAGAAATGAGGAGCAAATTGTATGATGCTTATCTTTGGGTCTTGCATGTCCTCGCTATGAACATCCCGTTTGGAAGACTGAAAAGGGCTTTTTACAGACTCAGAGGGACAAAAATTGGTAAGAGTGTGGACATCGCAACGGGGACATTCATAGAGGATTCTTACCCCCACCTTGTGGAGATAGAAGACGGAGTGGACATAGGCCCCAGAGTTACAATACTGGCGCACGATTCGAGTGCTCACTGCCTGAATCCCGATTTGCCAGTAAAATTCAAGCCAGTTGTAATAAAAAGAAATGCCTACATCGGTGCTGGAGCAATAATCCTTCCCGGTGTGACGGTCGGTGAATTTTCGATTGTCGCCGCAGGTTCAGTGGTTACCAGAGATGTCCCTCCACGAACCGTTGTTGCAGGTGTCCCCGCAAAGGTTATTGGAAACGTTAACGATTATTTGAAGAAATCTGAGGGTGTGACTGATGGAAGTTGAACTACAAATAGCTAACGATAGGGATTTGTGGAACCAGACTGTGGAAAGCTCTCCTCACGGTACGATTTTTCATACATGGAACTGGCTGAAAGTTGTGGAGAAACACAGCGGTGCGAAGCTGTTTCCACTGGTTGGTTACAGGGGATCGACACCTGTCGGGGTTTATCCCGTATTCAGACTTAAGAAAAAGATTTTCAGAATGGTTTTTTCTCCTCCTCCCAGGACGCTGTTGCTTTATCTTGGTCCGGCGATTGCAAATTATGATAGACTGAAGCAGAGCAAAAAAGCAAGTCTATTTTGGAGATTTCAGAGGGAGGTGGATGAGTTCATAAGTTCTGAGTTAAAGGCCAATTACACCCGCATTCGAACCTCACCTGGTCTGGAATCGAGACCGCTGATGTGGGGAGGTTACGATGTGAGACCTCTCTACACCTGCATGATTCGACTTGATAGGGATCTGGATGATATCTGGAGCCAGCTTCACAGAAAAACGAGAGTAAATATCGAAAAAACAAAAAGAGAAGGAGTAACAGTCCAGATTAGTGACAAAGAAGGACTTGAATATCTCAGAACAGCGCTCCACGAGCGATTTAAAGAGCAGGGATTCAGATCGGAAAAAGATTATTACAGAGAATACCTCAATGACCTTTACGACTCATTTTACCCTGAGAACATGAAAATCTTCATCGCAAAATATAAGGAGGAGATGATTGGAGGTTTCGTGCTACTTTGTTACGGAGACTGGACTGGATTGTGGATAGGCATTCCAAAGACGAGGTTAAGCGGGATTTATCCAAATGACTTGGCTCAATGGGAAGCGATAAAATGGGCACGAGAGAGAGGATATAAAATTTACGAAATAATGGACTCTGGGGATGATCCCAGACTCACAGACTACAAATCGAAGTTCAATCCCGAACCCATACCATGGTTCTCGGCCGTAAAGTATTCATCCTCATATATCAGGATGACTGAAGGCATTGCCAAGTTTTTCAGGATAAAAAGGTGAACAAATGAGGAGAAGTCTGTCATTTTACACTCTCTTTTTCGTAGCTTCTCTGGCCCTAATGAAGCTGAGTGGCGTTTTGAGCAAGATGATTGTGGCAAGGTTCGTAACACCATATGAGTACGGCATAATCACTCTTGTAACGATCTCATTGCCCTCCATGTTCCTTTACTTCACCAACTTTTGCTTTCACGAAATGCTTTCGAACTCAAAGGAGGGAAAGAATTTTTTTGGCTTTTCCATATTTTATTCAGCCATTGCATCGATTGTTGTTGGCCTTCTGGTCTTGTTTTTCCACAGTTCGGTTTTTTCATTTCTCAATCTGCCCCTAGACTGGTGGAAAATTCTATTTGTCGCCTTTTTCATTTCACTCTTCTCAATAAGCATTTTAAACGACGTTACGGGTCTTTTCAGGGGTTTAAAGCTTTACTCCTCAACTAGCATCATTGCATCACTCCCTGCACTGCTCAAACTTTCTACGGTGCTTGCAATACTTATCTCCCTGAAAACTCTCGACTTTCTAACCGTGCTCATGATATTCTCTTTCTCATCCCTTATAGCGCTTGTAGTAGTTTTGGTGAGATATCACAGAACGATATCTGCAAACCTGTCGATCTTGTCTCCAAATAGAGATATACTGTTCTTTGGAACCTCTATCTATATTCTGGGTTTGTTTGGTGGGCTAAGTCAGACTATCAGCAAGATAATTGTAAGCCACGACCTTGGAATTATATGGCAGGGCTACTTTGACGCCTCTCTTACTGTGATATCTATTCTATCATTTGCCTTTGCATCTATGAGCTTCATCTCAATTCCCGAAGCGACGAGCAGTAGCAATCGAGAAGAACTACTCTACGAAACCGGACGACTGGGAGACGTCGTTCGGGCATTGTTTGCCTTCCTTGTGCTGGGTGTTCTTTTGCTTTGCATCTACCCATATCAGTTTGTGGGATTGCTTTTCGGAGAAGATTATGCTGTTTCTTCAAGATTTCTACCAGTACTGGCTGTTGGGTACATCTTCCTCTACGTTCAGCAATTCTTAGCTTACCTGAATGTGTCTTTCCAGAATCCCTCAGAATATAGATCTCTGGTCGTTGCCACTGTTATATGTTTGGCCGCCATTACAATTCTCCTGCATGGATTTACCATGCTGGCTGGAATTCTGGGGACGTATTCGGTGCTCAGTTTCTTTTACTTTATCTACCTGCTAATCACACTGAAGTTCTCGAAAGATTCGACGCCAATCCGCGTTTTTCTCAGAAAGATACACATGCTGGTGGTATCCACGACGATAACGGCTTTGTTCTTGTACTTTATCAAGTTTCCAAATTTCCTGTTTGGCGTGGTATTTGCGTCCATCATTTTCACGACACTGGTGTTCGCTACAGGTTATCTCGACAGAAGTCTAATAAGAGGTATTTTTTCCAGAGAGGGAGAAAAAGAGGGAGAAAACAACTAGGACGTTTTTATTTTCACAGCCTTAACCTCACCAGGCATTAGGTCTATAGCGATGTAGTACGAATTCTTGTCCTGATACAGTATATCAGCATTCTCCACCTGAAGTTTGGCATCCGGTGGGAGGTTTATTTTGATTGTAAGTCCATACACTGGCAAGTCGTTCCCGTTTTTGAGTGTTAACCGCATCTGGCTATTCGCATCATCCACTGAGACTTTGACTGAGACGTTTTTAAGCAATTTGAAGTGTTCTGCAATTTCATAAGGGCTTGAAATCGTCAATCCCTTCCTTTTTGCGTATTCCAGCACGTTCAGGGCAAGCTTTAGCAACTCCGAATCATTTAAACTTCTAGAGTCCCAGCGGAAGACCACCACGGACTCGTACTCAGCGGAGGCATCTATAACACTTATCATACTCTTTACATCAGGATACGAGTGCCTTCCCCCAATTATTGGCTTGGAAATCGGTATAAGTACCAGAGAGGTCTCTCTTCCTTCAACAAAGGCGAACTGCGGTAGCCTCACTCCTTCTTTCCAGTAGATGTAGTACGGTGCTGGCACTTCTTTTGAAAGCACAAATTTTGTACCTCTCGTTTCAAGCAATTTAAGGAGTTTCAAATCGTATTTCAAGTCTTTGGGAAAGAAGCCCTCAATTTTTCCAGTAACGTTTGTCAGATCTGGAGTTTCTAACGTGTAGATCACATCTTCAGTTATGTTAAGCTTACTGTTTTTACTGACAATCTCAAAGTAGTGCGTAACCTGATGCTGTCTCAGGGCTTCATGCACATTTTTGATGAAATTCGTTTCATTTTTCGAGTTTACGTCTCCAAGATAGCTCACGAGGATCAGCGGCTTTATTCCGCTTGGGAATGGATATATTGAAATAGAATATCTGTTCACATTCTCTTCCGCAGTTTCCTCACTTCCTGCTGATATCCACTGGGTGATGTGCAGGGTTTCCGACGGTGAAAGTTGTTTCTGGACTCTCTCTATTATCTGATCCACCATATAGTATCCTATCACCGAGCCTGTGTAGAGTATTTTGTTCGGATAGGGAGCAGTCTGGTCGTATCTGATCAGTATTCCTTTGCCGTTGTGATGTATATACACTTCACTAAACTTCGTGTCCTTTAGCAAAACGTAGTCATCGTTCGGATACATCCTCCTCTTTTCCACCTCCTCACCGTATTTTATCGTGAACATGTCCAGAGGAGAGTATATCCTTGCTGTGTAGCCCACTCGCATGTAACTATCACTCCAGTCGTTTGCGACGATTATTTCCTTCTTAAACGCTCTCTCAAAGAAGGTGTACTTTACGATAAGCGTTGCAAGATTTTTGTCTTCCCCACTTTTCAGTGTTGTACGATATACTATCTGATTATTTCCCAGAGTGATCTCCGAATAAGATATTTCCTGCAGAGCGTAAACAGAATTTGCCCAACCGGGCTTTATCAGCCCAACATTCAGAATATCCGCCATACCACCTTCTCCAAGGTAATTCTCAGTTTTGTTTCCGATATATTGAATTTCCGGTGTCTCTTTGCTCAATCTCACCCTGTACCATCCCGTATCAACGAGATAGCTACCTCCTGCATCCTCTATTGAAACATTCTCGACGAAGTTTATCTGAGGAGATATGTCCGCTCTCTTTATCTTGGACGGGATTTGACGGTAGATGGAAACATAGTCTATGGACGAATATATCTTATCAAGTTGAGTGTTGCTGTCAACCGTTAGATTCAGAGGTGTTTCACCGTAGATTCTGAAAATTTTATCAGTTATTATCAAGTAGTTGATACCAAACGATGCCAGCAAATCTTTTGTATATCTCTCGCCACCAGACCGGAAGTACGTATAGTACTCATCTCTTCCCAATCTCGACATTTCAGAGCCAGCTGGGATAGAGAGGACTTCCACAGGTATTTTATTTCCGTAAACCGCCACTCGCGACCCAAGAGGACCAATTGCTCCCTCATCTGCTCCTCCAACCCCAGCAAGCCACCTAAGGCTGTTAATCTCATGTCTCGAGCCGCTTATATCAGGGTGGTAGTAAAGATTGCCAACAACCGGCAGAACGACTACTGAAAGGAAAATGATAAGATACGCTGTCGCAGCAACCCCCTGCTTGAGTTTTGGACTCTCAATTCTAACCAGCAACTCCTTCATGACAACATAGCCGATCGAAGCCAATACAGGAACGATCAGGAACATGTAAAACAGTTCCCTGAGAGCTCTTTCGCCAGCAAAAATGCCAGAAGGGATCGTGACAAGCGCAACAGATATAACCAAACTTAAGGTAATCGGTTTCCTTGTTCTGAGAACTCCTATTACGGCAAGAACTACATTTACCGGGCCCAGCCAAATGGGCCAGTAAAGGGGGCTGTGCGAGAGAGTGCTAACGAAGCTGGCCGGTACAAGAGCTGGAAACGCGCCAACTCTCAAATTCCTCAAAATATAGCGGTTTACCCATGTCACCAGATACCCAATGAGAAAGAGAAACGACATCCAGAGTACTACGGAAGATACGCTCATCTTAACGAGTATCTGATCGTAGAAGGTCTCAAATATCTGTTTTGCCGTCAAAGTAGAACCCAGAGATATTGCCTCTCCAATTGAAACCAGAATTTTGCCCTTTCCTATGTACTGGGAGTGAATTTCTGGAAATAGACTCATCGATATAAAGTAACACGCAAACACGAGAATTGGCAGAAAATAAAATTCCCTGTGCATTTTACCGGCTATTGCTGCATAAACCACAAAAAGAGCCATCGAGAAGAATATCACGAAGAGATAAGTACCCGTATGGGTGATACTGAGGAAGAAAACGAACATGCCCATTATCAGAAATCTTTTTATTAAATTAATTTTATCATTCAATAAAAAGTAAATAATTGCCACATCAATAAACATGGCAAAGATTGAAGTAGAATATCCAAGAATGCTCATGGCAATAGAGGGGGTTGACAGGAGAAACAGAATTGAGAAAATACCTACTTCGCCATTTCCGTTATAGAATAACCTCGAATAGTTATAGTAAAGAAAAATCAAAATTGACAGGCATCCGAATGGCACTATCAGTGAGATCTGGAGCAAACCTAACCCGGTTATCTTTGATACGATTGAGCCAAACATCCACAATCCAAACGGATAATCATAGCCGATGAAATTATTCTCAAGGCATTTTTTGTAAAACTCGTCCAAAGAGTGTGTGGCGGCTAAGATCTTTGTGTATATGAGGTGCGTAAATGCATCAGTTCCATATGGGAGATCCCCATAAACAATGGTCGGTACAACGTAGCCCATAAGCAAAACGTAGCATAATAACAGGAGTGGCAAGCTATAATACTTTTTTATAATATCTTGACCTATCTTCAGGGGGCTTGTTTTCAGAGGATTATTCATCTTTAAATTTTTTACTATCTCATTAATATTGTTTTTCCCCAAGTAAAATAGCAGAAAATTTATTTATGCAAAAAATAACTAAGGGAAAAGATTTATCTATCTTGAATAATACATTAATAATAGAACTATGGTGGACCATGGACAAAAAGAGGAAAATTCTACGATTTTGTGAAGCAAAAATTGCTGAAATTGCTAAAAATACAGGCGTTGCTGCAGTCGTTGTCTTTCTGTTTTTATCAGTAGTATCAGCTTCAACCCAACCAATCGGAAAGTGGGGTAACGGGCCATCCTTCGACATCGCCGCAGCTAATGGCTACCTCTTGGTTGGTGCTGGGGAGCAGGTGAGAATATACGACATATCAACGAAGGAAAAGATTGAAAGCATAGCTTTCGAACCGGTAAGACTTTTCAACGGCTATTCAGATGTTGGGACATTCAGAGAGAGAACCCCGCCAGTAAAGATACTCCACACAGATGCAGGAATTATACAGGGGCTCTACGTTTCGGGGAGCCATCTTTACATCATCGGTGAAAAGAGGTTTGTAATAGCGGACATCTCCAATCCTGCTTCTGCCTTCATCGTCTCATCCCTTGCAATTGGTGGCAGAGATGTCCACGTTCAGGGGAATTATGCCTACGTAACTGGCGGCAGTAAGATTACCGTTATAGATGTTACCGACAAAAGCAATCCATTTCCAGCAGCATACATCAACCTGAATGAAGACGTCAGAAGGCTTTACATCTCAGGAAACTACCTGCTCACGGGTGGCAACAGCATCTTCCTCTACATATATGACATTTCCGATCCTCTCCATCCATCTCTGCTTGGAACATGGGCGGATCCTTACAGCGACCCGCGTAGATCGGTTTCGAGTGTGGCAGTGTCTGGAAGTTATGCCTACGTGGTTGACTACCATTATGGAATGCACGTCATAGACATCTCCAATCCTGCAAATCCTGTAGAGGTTAATTCTGTAATTGGCCAGAACGAACCCAACGCGAACGACATAAAGGTGTTTGGAAGATACCTCTTCCTCTCGACTCGCTACGAGGGGTTCAGAGTTTACGACATCTCTAATCCTGCAAATCCTGCTCTGGTAGCGGTCTTCTCAGACTTTCCCGGATATGTTGAGGGAATATACGTCTACCAGACCGGTTACGGACTCTATGTTTTCGAGACTGGCTATTCAACAGGCTGGGCCATAGTTGACGCTTCAGACGTGGAAAACCCAACCCTGCTCGCCAAAATACCCGTCCCGACGTGTGATAGTGTTGTGGTCAGAGGAAATTACGCATTCTATGGAGGGCACAATGATGGTGTGTGGGTTGTTGACGTGAGCGACCCATCCAACCCACACGAAGTGATCATGATCAAGAACAAGGGCAGAAACACCGGCCTTGCCATTGACGGTGACTACCTGTATATTGCGGGAAGCTGGTCTGAGCTGACAATAGCAGACATCTCCAATCCTGAAGACCCGGTAATAACGGTCTGGGACTTCGGCGGGGATATTGGTGGAGAGATGATGGTCATTGATAACTACCTGTATGCCGGAGGGGTGAAAATCTTCGATGTGTCGGATAAGCATAATCCCAGACTGGTTTACTCCGCAGATCTTGGATTTGGTCGTGGAGCCCAGCCCTTAGCTAGATACGGTGACTACTTGATATTTGGTGGTCAGAACGGGCTTTTTGTTGTGGATGTGTCTGACAGAACAAATCCAGTGGTTGTAGGTCAATACAACTTGGACATGTACACAGGAGATGCTGAAGTTGTTGGCAATATTGTCTTTGCCGTGGAGGGTTCAGGAAACCTCTACGCCATAGACATCTCCAATCCTGCAAATCCTGTCCTGCTTGACAGCACAACAGGAATTATAGCCAACAAGATTGCTGTCTATGGCAGCATGGCCTACCTCCTCCCGAGAATATCAACGTGGGGAGGGTTGAGGGTTGTGGATGTGTCTGACCCTGAAAATCTGAAGTTGGTGGAGAGTTTGGAGGGGGTGTACGGAAACGATATGGCTGAATCCAATGGCATACTTTACACGAGTGAGGGGCACATTATCTCAACCGGGCAGATTGAGGTTCCTCTGACAATTTCAGTAGTTAACGTTGGTAACATCACGCAGGACTCAGCAGTTGTAACCTGGCAGACAAACAAGGATGCAGATTCCCTCGTAGAGTATGGTACCGTTTCCGGACGCTACACTGAGAGTATATACGATTCAGGGCTGACGAAGTATCACACCCTCACTCTAACCGGTCTGAATCCTGGTACGACCTATTACCTGAGGGTAACATCTGTCGCAGGGACTGAAACTGTAACTTCTCAGGAGGTGACATTCAAAACGCAGGCTAAATCCGGAGATACCAGCGTCCAGCCCGCCGATAAGATTTACCCAGAGAAAGATGCGAGAATCTCCCCCATAACGAGATGGAACAACGGAAATGCCGAGCTCATTGTCGGAAGTCATGACAGATACAGAACAGTGATGGAATTCACCCTGCCAGATGGTATGGGCGAGATCAAGTCAGTTAAGCTCTATCTCTATGTGGAATCGACTGAATACAGCAATTACAACCATACAATCGAGCTATATACTCTTGAAAACGCCTTCGACGAGAACGCCGTAAACTGGACTCACAGAACTGCGTCTGAAGAATGGGATAACCCCGGAGGAGATCTTGGCATTCTTATTGACCACTACAACGCAACTGGAGATCTCTCGGGCACGTGGATTTCATTCACTTTGAAGGGTGGTGGAGCTGACAATCCGCTCAATCTTTCATGGGGTGACACGGTTAGACTGATTCTGGTTCAGAAAGTTACAGGAGACTGGCACAACAAATACAGGTACGACCGTTTCGACTCAAGAGAGGGAGAGAACAGACCTTATCTGGTTGTGGAGACTGTTTAATAGCAATTTTTATTTTGATTTCATTTCACCAACAATTTTTAATATTGCTCGATACATACATTTACACTATATGGTCAAAAAGAGTGGTAGTTATGGAGAAGATTAGAGTCGGCGTTATAGGCGTTGGAGCAATGGGGGTTCATCATGCAAGAGTTTACAATGAAATCCCTTTTGCAAATCTCGTTGGAATAGCAGATCCAAACGAGAGAAAAGCTAGGGAAGTGGCACTTAAATTTAGAACACGCGCGTTTACGGATTTCGAAGATCTTCTGGCAAAAGATCTGGATGCCGTAAGTATAGTCGTCCCGACAAGCCTCCATACAGAGGTCGCACTCAGGGTAGCCGACTATGGCGTGGACATGCTTATAGAGAAGCCTATTGCAGATTCTCTGGAAAATGCACGAAAAATTGTTAAAACGGCAAGAAGAAACGATTTGAAAGTCATGGTTGGACATATAGAGCGGTTTAATCCTGCTGTTCTGAAACTCAAAGAACTGATTAAAGCTGGAGAGTTGGGGGATGTTATAACCATTTCCTGCAAGAGGGTCGGGCCACGCACTCCGCGTATAAGAGATGTTGGCATCATCATCGATCTTGCAGTTCATGAAATAGACACCATATCCTTTCTGTATGGGCTTAGAGCCGAGAGTATATATGCCGCCGCAGGAAGCAGTTTTCACAAAATGGAGGATTACGCATCCATTATAGCCAAGTTCAATCCCAACAAAGTTGGACTAATCGACACCAACTGGCTAACTCCGACTAAAATCAGAACCCTAAACGCTGTAGGCACATCGGGAGTGGCCAATTTGAACTACATCGAGCAGTCTCTTGAAATTTCAAAAGTTGATAGTAAGTTTTCGGTTGAAGTGCAGAAGAGAGAACCATTAAGAAATGAAATTGAGAGTTTTCTAAGATGTATCAGAGAAGAGGAGGATCCAAAACCGTCCGGGGAAGATGGGATGTACGTTCTCTCTGTCGCAATTTCTGCCATAAACTCCTATAAATCCGGTACACCTGTCGAAATAAGAGTCTAAACACTATTTCGGATGCTTGTATAACAGACTTCAGCGATTCTGCAAATAATCCTGCTCGTAAAACTTAGCCCACACCTCCTCCAACTCCTCCAGTATCTCAGGATCCAGATTTTCAATTTTGTTTTCGAGCTTTGTTCTCATTATTACTACTGTACTAACAATAGTATTTAAAGTTTTTCAGAGTTCGGACTTACAACCAATCTCCTGTATATTTAGAACCGATAGCTAACTTAGCTTCTTCCTATTACTCACCCTAAACCGAGAATATATCAATTTAATTAATTTTTGTTCTTGATAAAAAATTAGCTGCTTATCTAAGAAAATATCCTCGAGCTGATGAGAAATTGGAGTTAGGCGGATATGAGCTTAATCCAGAATCTTTGAAATAATCTGTCCCGCTAGCAGGATTACGTTTTAAGCTCGGTTTCATGAAAGAGAACGACAAAGAGAACCTAAAAGATTTTAACATTTGCCACTATACAGTACTTATGACAACCAGAATTCACGAGACAGCAAGAATATACGGCGACACGAAAATTGGAGAAAATTCCCTCGTAATGGAAAACGTTATTCTGGGGTATCCTACTTCTGATTTACTAAAAGATTGGGAAAAAGCATCTTTTAGAGGAGTTGAAATTGGAAAAAATGCGACGATAAGGTCGGGTACGGTGATATACTGCAATGTCAAAATCGGGGACAATTTTACAACTGGACACAATGTAGTGATTAGAGAAAAGACAAAAATAGGCGATAACGTTTTGATTGGGACGAACACGGTTATTGAGGGTAATACGGAGATAGGAAGCAACGTTAGCATACAGTCAAATGTGTTTATTCCAATAAATTCAATTATTGAAGACTTCGTATTTATCGGTCCAAATGCCGTTCTTACCAACGACAAGTATCCAGTGAGGAAAAAATACCCGCTGCAAGGCCCTGTAATAAAAAAAGGGGCTACAGTTGGTGCAAACTCTGTAATTTTACCTTCTGTAAAAGTTGGTGAAGGTGCTTTCATCGCTGCTGGAGCAGTCGTGACGAAAAATGTGCCACCATGGTCACTAGCTGTGGGCTCACCTGCAAGGATTCTTGAGCTACCAGAAGACTTGAGAACGTTGAACCAGCTAAAAAAGTGAAATTATGGCAGATCTTTTAGTTCTTGCGATTCTTAGCGTCTTTCAGGGTCTGTTTGAATGGCTGCCAATCAGCAGTGAAGGAATCTCAGTTTTTCTGATGGTGAACGTTCTAAAACTGGATCCGGGACCAGCACTTTCATATGCAATTTTCTTCCACATCGGGACGATGCTGGCAGTTCTTTTCAGATTTAGATCCGATTTTGTAAAATTTTTTTCTGGAAATAACGGTCAGCTTGCCAGAATGATTTTGGTAGCCACCTTTTTTACAGCTTTAACCGCAATTCCGCTGATGACAGCCATCAGGGAATTCAGAAGCGGCGAGCTCGTCAACGCACTAATAGGCGTGATGTTGATAACAACTGGCTTAGTTCTGAGATTACCGGGCGGTGGTCTAAGAAGTCTTTACGAGCTCAAATTAGCGGAGGTGGCGTTACTGGGCTTAATTCAAGGTTTTGCGATAATACCGGGAATCTCAAGATCCGGAGTCACGGTTAGTTTCCTGCTCGTGAGGAAACTCAACGAAGAGCACGCATTAAAGTTCTCTTTTCTTTTAAGCGTTCCAGCAGTCCTCGGAGCTGTGTTTCTGGACAGTTTTACAGGCAGTTTTCCGAAAGGTATAACTCCCTTTTCTGCTGTTGTCGTTATTCTCATTACATTCATTATAGGGTATGTGACGATGGATTTGCTGCTGAGATTTGCCAGAAGAGCAAATTTCTCAGCTTTTTGCATTATTCTAGGCACCCTTTCAATAATAACTGCAATAATTTTATGGATATAAAAAAATTTAACCACACCTCGTAAACCCGCAGAATTTACACGTTGCGCAGCCTTCCCCATACTCAAGAACATTTCCACACTCCGGGCAAACTCCACCGATCTGCTTCGTCCTCTCCCCTTCTCTCTCCTCACCCTCGGTAAACTCTGTTAGGGGTTTTATACCTTCCACCTCAAATCTTATCTTCTTATACTCGCCCTTGAGATACTTCTCCAGCACCTTTGCCACACCATCAGCACATGATGTGATCACTTCTCCGTTGTCGAATCCGGGTGAGGGACAGCGGATGTTCTTTAGCTGCCTGATCAATACCTCAGGGTCAATCCAGCTTCTCAGGGCAACAGAAAGCAATCTACCCATCGCTTCTGTTTGAGATGCTGCACACCCACCACTCTTCCCAAGCTGGACAAAGACCTCCGCAATTCCATATTCATCCTCATTTATGGTAACGTAAAGGGAACCGCAGCCGGTCCTCGTCTCTATTGTTCTGCCCGTCGTTATTCTCGGCCTCGGCCTCGGTTCAATGTATTTCGCCGGAGGTCTTGGCTTTGCCTCCTTCTTCTCCTCTTCAGCCTTCTTTATTCTCAGAACTTGTTCCTCCCTGCTCCCATCCCTGTAAACCGTTATACCCTTACATCCGAGCTCGTATGCCAGAAGAAATGCCTTCTCGACATCCTTTCTCGATGCGGAGTTTGGCAGGTTTATAGTTTTGCTAACAGCATTGTCAGTGTATTTTTGGAATGCGGCCTGCATTCTCACATGCCATTCTGGAGAAATATCGAGAGCGCACTTGAAAACTCTCCTGACATCTTCAGGAATCTCCTCTATCCTCTGAATACTACCCTCACTCGCTACTTTCTCTATCAATTCCTCGCTGTAAATCCCTCTCTCCCTTAAAACGTTCTCAAAAATCTCATTTATCTCGAAAAACTCCTCTCCATCCAAGATGTTCGTTCTCTTGTATGCGAGGGCAAATATCGGCTCTATTCCACTCGAACATCCTGCTATTATGCTTATCGTCCCGGTTGGGGCTATTGTGGTGGTGGTCGCGTTTCTCATCTTCACTCCCTTCTTTTCCCACACGCTACCTTTCCAGTTGGGGAAAACTCCCCTCTCCTCTGCAAGCTGCTGTGAAGCCTTGTAGCTCTCCTCCTGAATGAACTTCATAACCTTCTCAGCAAGCTGTAAAGCTTCTTCACTGTCATACGGAATTCCGAGAAGGAAGAGCATATCCGCCCATCCCATAACTCCTAAGCCAATCTTCCTGTTTGCTTTCGTCATCTGCTCGATTTCCGGGATGGGATAGCTGTTGACGTCAATAACATCATCGAGAAACCTGACAGCAGTCCATACTGTATCTTTCAACCCCTCCCAGTCAATTTCTCCATCCTTAACGAACTTGGCAAGGTTTATACTGCCGAGGTTGCAGGATTCGTAGGGCAGAAGCGGCTGTTCACCGCATGGATTGGTGGCTTCAATCTGGCCAACATGGGGAGTGGGATTGTGGCGGTTGACCGTGTCGATGAAAATCATTCCCGGCTCTCCGTTCCTCCATGCTCCCTCAACGATGAGATTGAATATCCTTCTCGCAGAAACTTTTCTAACAACCTCACCCGTTCTCGGATTTATAAGCTCGTAATCCTCATCATTCTTGAGAGCTTCGATAAAAGCGTCTGTAGCAGCAACACTTATATTGAAATTCCTCAGCACTCCCTCCTCCCATTTCGCCTTTATGAATTCCTCGATATCAGGGTGATGGACGTTAAGCACGCCCATGTTAGCCCCTCTCCTCCGCCCACCCTGCTTTATCTGCTCGGTTGCAGCATCAAATATCTTCATGAAGCTCACCGGACCGCTTGCAACTCCCATTGTTGACTTCACTATATCTCCTTTCGGTCTGAGCTTCGAAAAGCTGAATCCCGTCCCACCACCGCTTTTCTGAACCCTTGCCATATCCCAGAGGGCTTTGAAAATACCGTCAATCGAGTCCTCAATTGGGATTACAAAGCAGGCAGAAAGCTGATTAAGCTCAGTTCCAGCATTCATCAGAGTGGGGGAGTTGGGCATAAACTTCTGTTCCCACAAAAGCCTGAAATACCTCTCAGCCCATTTTTCAACATCATTTCCATAGTTCTCCTCAGCCTTTGCGATAGCCCTCGCTACTCTCCAGCACATTTCTTCGGGGGTTTCAATTACATTACCTTCATCATCCTTTAAGAGATACCTTTTTCTCAGTACTGTTTCGGCAGTACGGTTAAGTTTCATCAGACCACCAATGAAGATTGATTAGCTTTCAAATAAAATCGTTATGGCTGCTCTACCACTGCACCTACTGAAGATTCGTTTCTCTATGGAAAATTTATTTTATGAAATATCAAACTATTTTGACATTAGTTTTAATATTGGGAAACAAAGTGGTTGGTATGGAAACCGTAATTCTCAGAGAAGATGATGTTGAAGAACTCATAACCATGGAAGAAGCTATGAACGCTGTTGAGGAAGCTTTCAGACTTTACGCACTTGGAAAGGCTTCAATGCCGCCTAAAGTATATCTGAACTTTTCGAAAGGAGATTTGAGGGCGATGCCCGCACATATAATGGGGTATGCAGGGATAAAATGGGTAAACTCCCATCCATCCAATCCTGATATTGGCTTACCAACAGTCATGGCCCTGATGATACTAAACAGCCCGGAGACTGGTTTTCCGCTGGTAGTTATGGACGCAACTTTCCTAACTTCTCTCAGAACTGGAGCAGCAGGCGGTGTGGCAGCAAAATATCTTGCGAGAAAAGACAGTAGGGTTTTTGGATTTGTTGGTTGTGGAAAGCAGGCTTACTTCCAGTTTGACGCTCTGAGAAGAATCTTCGATATTGATCTTGTAAAAGCATGTGATTTGAGAAGGGAGGTTGCTGAGGCGTTTGGTGAGTACTGCAGAAAAGCAGGTGTTGATGCAATGGTCGCGGATGCAAGAGAGGCGTGTAAATGTGATGTCCTGGTTACAACAACACCATCAAGACGGCCTGTTGTAAAGGCATCGTGGATCAACAAAGGGACGCACATAAACGCAATAGGGGCAGACGCGGAAGGAAAGCAGGAGCTGGAGATTGAGATCCTTCTGAAGGGTAAGGTGGTTGTGGACGATATCGAGCAGGCAACGCATGGTGGCGAAATCAACGTGGCGATATCAAAGGGCGAGATGCGAAGAGAGGATATTCACGCAACTATTGGAGAGGTTATTGCAGGCATAAAGCCGGGAAGGGAGAGTGACGAGGAGATAACGATCTTTGACTCAACAGGTTTAGCGATACAAGATATTGCTGTCGGAAAAGTTGTCTTTGAAAATGCTCGGAAAGAAAACAGGGGCATAAAAATGCAGTTTTTCAGAATATGAAGGTTCTCGCTCTGATTTCAGGTGGTAAGGATTCGATGCTCGCTCTGCACGAGGTTGCTGAAGAGCATGAAATTGTAGGGCTGCTCGGAATTATCCCAGAAAATACCGATTCATACATGTTCCATTCCGTGAACCTGCACATGCTCGATGTAATTGCTGACTGCTTGGAAATTCCAATTACAAAGCTCAAGGTTTCAGGAATTGAAGAAGTTGAAGTTGAGGAGGTAGCGGAACAGATTAGAGATATTGAAGCGGATGCCCTGTGCATCGGTGGAATAGAGTCCAGCTACCAGAAAAAAAGATTTGAAAAGGTATGTAAAATGGCAGGAATGGAATTGATAGCTCCACTCTGGGAAAGAGACGTTGAGGAGATAATGGAGAAGGTTGTTAAGAATTTTGAGACCATAATAGTCAGCGTATCTGCAATGGGTCTCGACAAGTCATTTTTGGGACGCAGAATTGATGAAAAATGTTTTAATGTCCTGAAAGAGCTGAACAAAAAGTATAAAATTCACCTCGCAGGTGAAGGGGGAGAGTACGAGACTCTCGTCCTCGACGCTCCGCTCTACAAAAAAAGAATAAAGATTCTGAGCGCGAAAAAAGTCTGGGATGGGATGAGGGGTTACTACTTAATCGAAGGTTTTTCGAAAATTTCGAAAGAATTAGATAGAAAAATTTAGTAACAGAGAGCTGCAAAATTTCGAAAGAATGAGCTTATATCAATTTTTACAGTGAGGAAAAATTCGTAAACCTTTAATCATGAAAATATTTTTCGAAAGATTTATATAAGTTTCTGAAAGAAAATAAAGTATAGCTAGGAGGTGAAAGAGATGCCTTTGATTAAAACACCGCCACCGCACGGCGGAAAACTTGTTGATAGAGTTGTTAAAAAGAGAGATATCGCCGAAAAAATGGTTGCTGGATGCCCCACGTTCGAATTAAAGCCCACAACGCTCCCAGACGGCACACCGATTCGCCACGTTTACAGAGAAATAATGTCAGTCTGTTATGGCTTCTTCAGCCCCGTTGAGGGTTCAATGGTTCAGAACGAACTTGAGAGGGTTTTGAATGAGAGGAGACTTTTGAGTGAGTGGATATTTCCCTATCCAATTCTGTTTGATATCAGCGAGGAAGACTACAAAGCTCTTGATGTCAAAGAGGGAGACAGGCTTTTGCTTATGCTTAAGGGTCAGCCGTTCGCAACTATTGACATCGAGGAAATTTACAAGATCGATCCGACGGATGTCGCGACAAGAACATTTGGTACTCCTGAGAAGAACCCTGAAGTTGTTAGAGAGCCATTCAATGAGAAACATCCCGGATACATGATCTACAAGATGCACAAACCTGTAATTCTCGCTGGCAAGTACACTATTGTGAATGAGCCCAAGTTTAAGGAGCCCTTCGACAGATTCTGGTTCCCACCAGCAAAGTGCAGGGAAGTGATAAAGAACGAGAAGAAGTGGAGAACAGTCATTGCTCACCAGACGAGAAATGTCCCCCACGTTGGGCATGAGATGCTGATGAAATGTGCTGCATACACTGGCGATATTGAGCCATGCCATGGAATTCTTGTCAACGCAATAATTGGAGCTAAGAGGAGAGGAGACTATCCGGATGAGGCTATCCTTGAAGGTCATGAGGCTGTCAACAAGTACGGTTACATCAAGCCTGAGAGGCACATGGTTACCTTCACGCTCTGGGACATGAGATATGGAAACCCGATTGAGTCTCTACTCCATGGAGTTATCAGACAAAACATGGGATGCACGCACCACATGTTCGGCAGAGACCATGCAGCGGTTGGTGAGTACTACGACATGTACGCAACGCAGATCTTGTGGAGCAAGGGAATTCCGAGCTTCGGTTTCGAAGCTCCGCCAAATGAAGTTGACTACGGCCTCAAGATCATTCCGCAGAACATGGCTGAGTTCTGGTACTGTCCGATCTGTCAGGAGATTGCCTACAGCGAGAGCTGCGGTCATACAGACGCCAAGCAGAAGTTCAGCGGAAGCTTCCTGAGAGGAATGGTTGCCGAAGGAGTCTTCCCGCCGAGAGTTGTCATGAGACCAGAGGTTTACAAGGCAATAGTTAAGTGGTGGAAAGTGTACAACTATCCGTTCGTGAACAGGAAGTACTTGGACATGAAGAACAAGGAGCTTGAAATTGATTTGCCAGCAATGGAGGTTCCCAAAGCGTGAGGTGATGAAGATGCCGCACTACATTTCGGTAATTCTGGATGATGAAAGATACTCAAAGATAAAGGGAACGCCGCTGGAGGAGAAGATAACATATCTGTTCGGCGGAGCTTTGAGATCACTCATTGTCGAGGTTCCAGAAGAAAAATCCGAGAAAATCCTGAAAGCCTTCGACAAGGCGAGAATTGACTCAAGAGGTTACATCGAGGATATACCAGTAGCATTCAGAAGAGCAGTATTCGAGGAGATTGCAAAGGCAAAATCCCTCGATGTCATAGACAAGGTCCTCGAAAGACTTGACGAAATAGTGGAAGCTGCGAAGAAGGAGGATGAGTATATTCCTCCGCCCGAAATAGAATAAAACTTTCAAATTTTTTAAAATGTAAGTAAAGAAGGAGGTGAGTTGAATGCCATCGTTTGTAAACCCCGAAAAGTGTGATGGATGTAAGGCGTTGGAGAGAACGGCGTGTGAGTACATCTGCCCCAACGACTTGATGACGTTGGATAAAGAGACAATGAAGGCCTACAACAGAGAGCCAGACATGTGCTGGGAGTGCTACAGCTGTGTTAAGATGTGCCCGCAGGGTGCCGTTGATGTCAGGGGTTACGTGGACTACTCCCCGCTTGGCGGTGCATGTGTGCCAATGAGAGGTACGGATTCGATTATGTGGACAGTCAAGTACAGAAACGGGAAGGTGCTGAGATTCAAGTTCGCAATAAGAACGACCCCGTGGGGTTCAATTCAGCCATTTGAGGGATTCCCCGAACCAACTGAGGATGCCCTGAAGAGCGAACTTCTGGCTGGCGAGCCAGATATTCTCGGGCTGAACGAATTCCCGCAGGTAAAGAAGAAGGCTTAAAGGTGAGGTGGTAAAAATGGTATATGTTCCGAAGAAGGTTGAAACGTATAAGGCTGCCGATGTGCCGACAGAGGTAGTCGAGACGGACGTCCTGATTATTGGAGGCGGTTTCTCTGGCTGTGGCGCAGCTTACGAGGCTGCCTACTGGGCAAAGCTTGGTGGACTTAAGGTTACACTTGTCGAGAAGGCCGCTATCGAGAGAAGCGGTGCTGTTGCTCAGGGTCTCTCGGCCATAAACACATACATTGATCTGACCGGCAGGTCTGAGAGGCAGAATACCCTTGAAGATTATGTGAGATACGTAACCCTCGACATGATGGGCCTTGCAAGAGAAGACCTCGTTGCAGACTACGCAAGGCATGTTGATGGTACAGTCCATCTCTTCGAGAAGTGGGGGCTGCCAATCTGGAAGACCCCCGAGGGCAAGTATGTTAGAGAAGGGCAGTGGCAGATAATGATCCACGGTGAGAGCTATAAGCCAATCATTGCCGAAGCTGCGAAGATGGCTGTTGGTGAGGAGAACGTATATGAGAGAGTTTTCATCTTCGAGTTGCTCAAGGACAAGAACGATCCCAATGCAGTTGCTGGAGCTGTTGGCTTTAGCGTAAGAGAACCCAAGTTCTACGTGTTCAAGGCCAAGGCCGTCATTCTTGCTACCGGTGGTGCAACACTGCTGTTCAGACCAAGAAGCACTGGAGAGGCTGCTGGAAGAACGTGGTATGCCATCTTCGACACTGGCAGTGGTTACTACATGGGAATGAAGGCCGGAGCAATGCTCACCCAGTTCGAGCACAGGTTCATACCCTTCAGGTTCAAGGACGGTTACGGGCCAGTAGGAGCATGGTTCCTGTTCTTCAAGTGCAAGGCGAAGAACGCCTTTGGAGAACTCTACATCGAAACCAGAGCTGATGAACTGAAGAAGTATGAGCCATATGGTACGGCAGTCCCAACACCAACGCCACTGAGAAACCATCAAGTCATGCTTGAGATAATGGACTGCAAGTGCCCGATCTACATGGACACCCCAACTGCACTTGCCGAGCTTGCAGGTGGTGACAAGAAGAAACTGAAGCACGTCTACGAGGAGGCCTTCGAGGACTTCCTCGACATGACAGTCAGTCAGGCACTGCTGTGGGCGTGCCAGAACATCGATCCGCAGGATGAACCGAGTGAGGCAATGCCAGCTGAGCCCTACATCATGGGTTCACACAGCGGTGAGGCTGGATTCTGGGTCTGTGGTCCAGAAGACCTGATGCCAGAAGAGTACGCCAAGCTCTTCCCATTGAAGTACAACAGAATGACGACAGTCAAGGGACTGTTTGCAATCGGTGACTGTGCTGGAGCCAACCCGCACAAGTTCTCCAGCGGTTCGTTCACTGAGGGTAGAATCGCTGCCAAGGCTGCAGTGAGGTACATCCTCGAACAGAAGCCCAATCCAGAGGTTGATGATGCTGTTGTTGAGGAGCTGAAGAAGAAGGCCTACGCTCCGATGGAGAGGTACGAGCAGTACAAGAACCTCTCAACCGCTGATGATGTTAACCCAGAGTACATCCTGCCGTGGCAGGGTCTTGTGAGGCTGCAGAAGATCATGGACGAGTATGCTGCAGGTATCGCGACAATCTACAAGACCAACGAGAAGATGCTTGAGAGGGCACTCGAGCTACTCGCCTTCATGAAGGAGGATCTTGAGAAGCTTGCAGCAAGAGATCTGCACGAGCTGATGAGAGCATGGGAGCTTGTACACAGAGTCTGGACAGCTGAAGCTCACGTCAGACACATGCTGTTCAGAAAGGAGACCAGATGGCCCGGATACTACTACAGAACCGACTATCCAGACCTCAACGATGAGGAGTGGAAGTGCTTCGTCTGCAGCAAGTACGACGCGGAGAAGAACGAGTGGACCTTCGAGAAGGTTCCCTACGTCCAGGTAATTGACTGGACCTACTAAAATTTTTTTATTATTTTTGTATTTGGCTTAGTCAGTCGTAAATGATAGACCTTGTTTTCGATACATTTTAAAAAAATAATGTAGCTATTAGATTATGAAAGATAAACTTGTTGACCTCGACGCTGCAGTAGATTTAGTGGGAAGCGGCGATACTCTAACCTTCAGCGGGGTATCGATGGTCAGAAAACCCATGGCATTTATAGCCAAGCTGATTCAGTCTGGAAAGAAGGATTTCACCATTATTGACAGGGAACCCGGAATGGATTTTGATATCCTCATAGCTGCAGGATGCGTTAAGTGTGCAAGAGCTGCGATGGTCGGATTTGAACTTTTTGGCTTAGCTCCAAACGTTAGAAAGGCCGTCCAAGAGGGCGAAATCCAGTTCATCGAAGAAACATGTGGGGCAGTTGTGAATGGTTTGAGGGCTGGTGCAATGGGTCTTCCATTTCTGCCTGTCAAAGGCATAATTGGAACAGATCTCGTTGAGCTGCACGAAAAACTTGGAAACTGGAAAATTATCAACGACCCATTTGGAGGCGGGGAAATTGTAGCTGTTAAAGCTATAGTTCCAGATGTAGCGGTTATCCACGTTCAGAAGGCTGACAGATGTGGCAATGCCAGTTTGGAGGGTAGCAGATTTGAGGATGTTTACAAGGCGAAGGCTGCGAAGAAACTCATAATCACGGCTGAGGAGATAGTTCCAACGGATTACTTCAAAGAGAATCCAGAGAGGAACACGATCCCTTACTGCTACACCACAGCAGTTGTTCACGTCCCCAAGGGAGCTTATCCAACAGCATGTCCCAACTACTACCCACCAGACTACGAAGAGGTGTTGAGATACCTCAAAATGTGCAGAGAGGGAAAGGTAAAAGAGTATATTGACGAATTCATAAGGAGGTGGTAGAAATGCACCCCGCAGACGTTATGATAAAGGTAATGGCATCGCAGATAAAAGATGGAGAAGTGTTCCTTCACGGTCTCGCATCAC